>CAZTIE010000120.1:0-4710 GCA_964613645.1 uncultured Verrucomicrobiales bacterium | reverse complement strand
AATAAGTTGTACTCATTTTACGCAAAACCTGTATACTGTACTCGATATCAGAGTTTGTATACTGGCCATAGGATTGAGGGCGTTATTCCAACATCTCTGTCGGTATGACTGCCGCCAAGGAATCGTAACTAATTCCTCCTCCACCAAATCAGTGGCCCTCTAGTGTTAGAATGGCATAAAGAATTTAATAAACAGTTAATATGCATCAGTCAAATGCGTGCTTGTCTTTGTTCTTGGCATGTATAGTTTTCTCAGGTATAGGTTAATGAAGATAGAGTTGTTAAAAAATAAAACTAAGTTTTTAAAAAAAGTTAAAAAGGCTATTGACTTCATATTGAAGCATTGCTAAAATCCAATTGAATTTGTTATTTTGTTTAACAATTATTAAATTAATTTTAACAACAAGTATAGATAAATAAACATAAAGTTGTGTTCAATTAACCAGGAGGGGATATGGCGCTAAAGCGTAAAGTTCTTTGTATTACAAATGCTGCACTGTTAAGTGCTAGTGTTTATGCGTCTTCTCCCGATGCTTTGGATGATAATCAAACATCTGTGCCGGTGTCGGTAAGTGGTGTTCATTGGATGAAAACTTTAAAAACTGTAAGTACAGCAGCACTATGTTCTGGTGGAACGTATTTTGCTTTGGATGAAATAAATAGGAGAATGAATATGGGGATACAAAGTCCTTACTTAACGTCAGTTGCTGCAATTGTTGCAGCAGTTAGTTTATACAATGGAACGCTGTTTGCGTCAGCACCTGCACAAGGGGGTCGTTCTGGCGCTCCTGTGACTGGCGTAACTGATGCTTCTCCGTCAAGAAACGCTCAGCCTATTGATATTGAGGATCGCCTTAAAGCGGTGGAGACTGCTACAGGTTTATTTGCTAACAACCGTAATCATGCATCAGCTTATCAAACTTTAAGAAGCGCAGTTAATGAGTTGAATGCCTCGGTTACTGTGTTAAGGTTACGTAAAGATCAAATTCAACATGGCTTGGTTTGGTATACTGAAAATTTGGCTATCCAAGTGGAGAAAGTTGAGGAATTAACAAAAGAAAATCAAGCTCTTAAAGTAGAGGCTGCACGAAATGCAGGTAAGGACGATAGAATATCGGATTTTCAAAAACTGGTTGACAGGCTTGAGCTTCAACTGCACGAGGCTGGTGAAAAAGAAAAGCAGATGCTTAGGGGAATTCATAGTTTGGGTAAAAGAGTGCAGCGTCAGGGATGTGACGACGATGATGCTGCATCAAATGCACCATCTGCTATATCAACAACTTCGACAGTTTTGCGCGCCGATGTGTGGATTGCTAATGGAGAACCGGTTGTAGGTGCCAGGAGACAGTGTCTTATAGATGCTTTGAGGGCTTACGATGAGAAGGTTAAAGCTGAAACTGCTGCTGCTGTTACTGCTACTCAGAAGGCACGGGATAGAAGGGTATAAAAAATGTATAGAAGCGTTGGATTTTTTATAGTTGGTGTTTGTGTGTGCTTAAATGTTGCTGCCTCTACACATTCTACCTCAAGTGAACTTACTGCAGAACGAATTGCTGCTGTAAATGGATCAATGTCGGTAGTTGTTGGGGGGTCTGTTCGTGCTCCAACAAATCGCACAGGAGCATATGATGAAGAAGTTGATGGTGCGGAGCGTGATAAACTAAATGGAGAGTTGCTTGAAGAGGCTAGGAGGCGTAAAGACGCTGAAGATACTGTTGCCATTTGTAATCAGCAGGTAGATACTCTTTGTACTGAAAGAGATTTACTAATGGGTGTCTTTACATCAGAAGGGTATCAGGCTTTACAAGCCTATATTGAGGAGGCTATGACTGATAAATTGAAGGGATATAAAGATGAAAAAGAGAATGATAATAGCAATGAAGAGTTAGAAGAAGATATTCAATTTCAAGAACGAAAAATCGCGCAATGGTCTCTTTTTTTGACAAATTTGCATGAATATCAATCAGCCGCAGGGTCTGGTGATGGTACTACTCTTAATGCTCTGCGTGCAGAATTAGAAACTGCTAAGGCTAAGCTTACTGCAAAGGCTGATCAAGATCAGAAATTGATAAAGATGCTCGCTGAATTTTATTCATCTGAAGCAGTTAGTAGGCGTAAGGCTAATGATGAAGCAATTAAAGATTTCTTCAACAAGTATCAAGATTCCTTAGCTAACCTTCGCGCAGGTTTGGAATAAAAATTTCTATGCACAGAACTATTTTAAGGTGTTGCTGTGTATGTGAAGACCTATTTTTTGAAGAGTTCAAAAAATATTAATTTAACTAAAAACAATAAAGGTATAAAATGAAGAATTATAAATTATTAATGGTAACAACAATTTTTGCATTAGCGTCCAGTTTAGATGCTATGCCACCAAAAAAAGGTAATAGTAGGGCTTCTTCTCCTCCTGAAACGACCGTTGTTGAAGCTACATCTTCTGAAACACCGCTGGTTGTGAACGATACACCTGCTGAAGCGCTGAGTGTTGATCCTTTAGCTGCTCTTGGTGATATGATGAGGCGTAATCAAGAGCTTGAAGAACAAGTGCCACAATTGATGTCTGCTTGTGTTGCATTTACAGAGACGGCTGAAGCCCAAAAAGGTAGAGCCGATCGTCTTGTAAAAGAAACTGATGAGTTAAAGGCAACACATAAGGCAGCTATGGATGAAAATGAAAAAAAGCTTAAATCAGTTGAAGTGGAAATAGATGAACTGCGTGCAAATGCAGAGCATACAGACAAGGAAAAAGATCAAGCTCTTGCAAAGTTAAGAGCAGAAAAAGAAGCACTAGAAGCTGAAAAGACAGCAGTACAGAAAAAACATGATGACCTAGTGAACAGTTTGGCGCAGTTTCAAATAACTGAGGAACAAAAAAAGGAACATGCAAAAATGAATGACCGTGTTAAAGAAATATTAACGGGTTCTGCTGCTGCGCTTAAAAAGGCACGTGAAGGCTTGCCGACTGCATAAAATAAAGAATTGCATAGTTAGGACTTGTCGCTTCTAATGTGCGATGGTTCTAACGGCTTTTTTTAGAACAGTGGGTTGTTTAATCCAAAAAAACGGACTAGGTAAATGAAACAAAAAAATATAATATTTCTACTTATGGCAACTTGTATAGCTGTTAGTGGTTATGCAGCAACACCACCTGAACTGCAAAATGTAGCTGAACAAATAGCTATGCTTAATGATGTGACCCAGCAACGTGATGCTTTGGCAACTCGTGTTGAAGAACTTATGGCCGTTATGAGTCAGTTGCGCAATAGCCAAGCTTCGCCTGCACGCCAAAGAGCAGCTTCTCTAGGATCACAAGATATGCCTGCCGGTTTTGTAGTAGAGCACATGCTGCCGGGGCAGACTGCTATGTTTAAGATGGCGAGTAAGCCTCGTCCCACTTGTCCCGATGCAGAGGTTCATACTGATGAAGATCAAGTGATTGCGGATCCAGACATTGCGGCATTGCGTGATGAAGTTACTCGTTTGCAAACGTTAGCGGATCAAGTGCCTGGCTTAAATGCTGAAGTTGCTCGTTTGCAACCGTTAGCGGATCAAGTGCCTGGCTTAAATGCTGACGTTGCTCGTTTGCAACCGTTAGCGAACCAAGTTCCAGATTTGAATGAGCAGATTGCTCGTTTGCAACCGTTAGCGGATCAAGTGCCGGACTTAAATGCTGAAGTTGCTCGTTTGCAACAGGTGGCGAACCAAGTTCCAGGTTTGAATGCTGACATTCTACGCTTACAAGGTGAACTTGCGGCTGCAGTAAGACCTGCATTTTCTGCAAAAACAGCACTAAATGTAATTCAGGGACTTTAAGTCTGTAATTTTTTAATAAAGGAAACGTCATGAAATCAATAATTTCGCTGCTCATACTATCTCCAGCTTTTTTAGTTGCTAAACCTTATGTTGGTGGACAGTTTGGTTGGGCTCATATAAACACAAATCCGAAAATAAAAGGAAAAGATATTGTTAGCGGCACCTTAGAGCCGTATAGTTTTACGCCAGGAACATTCTCCTATTCTTCATTCTCTTTAGGTGCTTTGACTGGTTATTCGTTTAAAATGAATAGTGTTCTGACGCCTATTGTTGAGGTTGATGCTAATATTCATGGAAAAGCTAAAGAGCGTCAAAATGTTGATGTAGATGTGCGTGATAATAACCTAAGACAGGAGAATATAAAGATTCAATTAAGATATACTTTAGGTTTTATGCCTGGTGTTGATATTAATTTGACTGATAATATGAGTGCGCTTTTAGGTGTACGATTTTCAGCATCTAATTATTCTGTTACAGCGTCACATACAGCTGTGGATACTGGTGTGATTAATCCTAAAAACTATATGTCAAAAAAAGTTTTTGTGTTCGCGGTGGAGCCAACAATTGGTGTTGCGTATAAAATAACAGATCATACATCTCTTCGGTTTACGGGGGGGTATATTCTGTCCTTTAATAAAAAAGTCATTCCTAACTATATGAATAGCGATGCTGCAAAAGCAAACGGTATTACAGCTGCAGTTACAATCCGGCCACGCGGCTTTAATTTGCGCGCAGCGGTTATTGTAGGGTTCTAGTTCTCTGATCTCTGTTAAATAAATTATAGTACATTAAGCTCGCCATTATGGTGGGCTTTTTTTTTGTGCAAATTAACTATTTATTAAGCTTTGTTCGGCATAATAGAGTTAGGGCAATAAAAGCCTAGATGGTCTCGTGCGGC
>CAZTIE010000119.1:0-4715 GCA_964613645.1 uncultured Verrucomicrobiales bacterium | reverse complement strand
AAAATTACTGTACCCAAAGTCAGACAATAGCATATAATTCTATTTATGATTCTAAAATTTTCCCCACAAGCTTGGCCGTATAGTCAAGCATAGGTATAACGCGACTATAATTCATGCGCGTGGGGCCGATCACACCTAAAGCACCAATAATTTTTTGCTTCTTATTATGGTAGGGTGCAACAACAAGTGAGCATCCTGATTTAGAAAATAATTTATTTTCAGCACCTATAAAAATTTGGACACAATCAGCATCAAGTGTTGCGGTTAAAAGTTGCTGCATAGATTCTTTTTTATCAAGCATTGAAAACAATTCACGTACTTGCTCTAATTCATTTATTTGCTGAATAGAATCTAGTAAATGTGATTGGCCGCGTACAATTAAAGAACCTTTCTCTCCCCCTGTTTTAGACCATACAGCAATACCAGCTTCGACAACTTTTGTGGTTAAGGCATCTAAATGTGTTTTATCTTTTGATAGTTCCGCCTTTAAATTTGCGATCATTTCTGATAAAGTTTTCCCAAATGCACGTTCGCTTAAATAACGCCCAGCTTGTATTAATGTTGTTGGCGTAATAATATTTGGTATTTGTATGATGCGATTTTCAACGACATCGTCTTGATTTATAATAATTGCTAAAGCACGTCCTTGTCCTAAATGAACAAATTCAATATGACTAAGCGTTGATTCTGTTTTTGGGGACATCACAATACCAGCACAGTTGGACAATCCTGAAATTGCTTGTGTTGCTTTCTCTAAGACGTCTTCAATATTTTGATTCTTTTCCAGAATCATACTGTTAATACGCGCTTGTTCGCTTTTTGACAAATCACCCACTTCAAGTAAACCATTTACAAAGTACTGCATCCCCTTGTCAGTTGGCAGTCTTCCGGACGAAACATGAGGAGAGTATAGTAAGCCTGCATCTTCAAGGTCAGACATTATATTGCGAATTGTGGCTGGCGATAAATTTTTTGATAATTGCTGCGATATGGTTTTAGAACCTACAGGCTCTCCGGTTTCTACATACGATTCAACTAATTTTTTAAAAATTTCATTTGAACGTTGATTCAAATCACCAATTGTCATAGAATTTGACGTATATTTTAATATTTTCTATATTTTACCACGTTACGAGGGGTTTTTAAATGCGTATTGATAAACGTAAAGATGATGAACTAAGATCTGTTTTTTTAGGACCTAATTTTGCTAAATATGCAGAAGGGTCCTGTTTTGTAAAATTTGGTGATACTCACCTTATTTGCACAGCAACAATTGAAGAACGTGTACCACCTTTTTTACGTAATAAAGGAACCGGGTGGGTCACTGCAGAATATGGCATGCTACCAAGATCAACTCATGAGCGTATTGATCGCGAAGCTACACGCGGCAAGCAAACGGGACGCACACAAGAAATACAACGCTTAATTGGCCGTTCTTTAAGGGCTGTTATTGATCTGAAAGCTCTAGGTGAGCGTCAAATTAGAATCGATTGCGATGTGATGCAAGCTGATGGTGGCACAAGAACAGCAGCCATTACGGGTGGATATGTGGCTCTTCGTCAGGCATGCATGACACTTCTTAAAAATAAGAAAATAAAAGAAATGCCTTTGACAGATTATTTAGCAGCTATTTCTTGCGGTATTGTAAGGGGAACACCTGTATTAGATTTAAATTACCAAGAAGATTCTACAGCGCAAGTAGATGCTAATTTTATCATGACAGGTTCAGGAAAACTTGTTGAAATTCAGGCATGTGCAGAAGAAGAACCGTTCACGACAGATGAATTAACAAAAATGCTCTCACTGTCCCAAAAAGGAATTCAAGAAATTATTGAAAAGCAAAAATTATTATTTAAATAGAAGTCATTGCAATGATATAGTACGATAAGAATAAAAAAAATCGACTGCATGTAAACGTAAAGATATAGCCCCTTTTTGATCTCATCTTTACACTTTTTTAATTAAACTTTGATATTCTAAGTATATCAAGATTTGCTCAAGTTGCATATTTATAATGACCCACAATACAACTGAAACAGTACGCAATGAAGTTATTTACAAAATCACTTCAGCGTATTTGGATAAAATAACCGCTGTTGTTGATGGTGAAAAAAACTTTCACTCTTTTGTTAAATCTATGTTTTCTATGCAAGGAAATGAGTTTTTCAACCAGCTTACTAAAATTGATAAATTTGATCCTTATGCACAGGCGATATATGATCTTTGGGTTAAATTTCATCAATGGGAAGTGAACGCAGTCCCAATATTTAGTGTTGTTAAAAACAAAACAGCAAAAAATCAAACTTTTTTTTCTATTATTAGCCAAGATTATAATTATATTTTACGTAGTCTTCAATATACATTTAAAAACCTGAATATTAAATATATAAATATCATGCACCCCGTTCTTAGGGTTAAACGAGATTCTGATGGCACATTAATTGACTTAGACGAATTGAAAAATACGCATCGCACAGACTATCATTTTGAATCCATTGTACATTGTTTAATACTCTCCCCCTTAAGCAATCAAGACTTGAAAAATCTGAAGCAGGCTGTACGTGCTTTGTTTTTAGAACTCACATACATCCAATCTGGCATTAAGCCTGCTGAGAAAAAAATGCAATTACTATCGTCTGTTTTGTATAAAAATACAGAGCAAGGGGAGTTCTTGAACTGGGTAAAAAACGGTTTTTATTATTTTTACGGATACCGTTACTTTAAAATAAATGGTGATTCCTATGCTAGTGGATTTTCTTTAGATGAAAAATCTGTTCATGGTCTTTTTTCTATTGATCAATTTAACAAGCATCATGATTTACAACCTAGTTTTAGTGATGAAAATTTAGAGACAAGTTTATTGCTTGAAAAATCACCATTACGATCGCATATCAATAACGGATCACGATATGATTCGATAGAGTTACCAGACCTTAATGAAAATGGAGAGATCAAAGGGCTCTACCAATTTATAGGTTCTTTTACGCCTGATTTTTTTAGTGCGTCACCATCAGTTGTTCCAATTGCACGTAAAAAAGTTAAATCTATTTTTAACCAGTTTGGCTTTGACGAACAATGGTATAACGGTAAACTTTTAAAAACCATTATAGATAGTATTCCGTTAGATTTCTTTTTTCAACTAGATTCAAGTACGTTGACTCAAATTTGTCAACGCGTCATGAAAAATCAAAAGACTATTAGCTTCTATATTCGTGGGGCTGCCGAAGACCCCTATGTGACAATTTTGGTATTTTTGCCTGTTGACAAATATAGCTATACACTGAAATCCCATATAAGAAAATATTTTGAGAGTGAATTAAAGGGCATTATAAGATCCGAACATATTAGCATTGAAGATCAATTATATGCACGTATGGTTTTTGTATTAGATCGTCATGATGGAAAAGAAGTTGTTTTTAATTATAAAGTTTTGCAAGACGGATTAAGTTCCATAAGCGAATCGTGGGAAGAAAAACTATTAAAAATAGCTGACTATGATTTAGCACAACACGCCTTAGACATCTTTCCTAAACAGTATAAAGAAGATTTTGCCCCACAAATTGCGTTACAAGATTTTGCCGATTTTCAAAAAATGAGTAATCAAGATAAGGTGATCTTTAACTTATATGAAGTAACTGGTGAGCTTGAACTTCATATGTTTAACCCGAAAGGTGCCAGTTTATTATCTGAGATTTTACCAGTTTTAGAAAAATTTGGTTTAGAAGTTTTTGAAGAATCTACTTATTCGTTAAATAGTGATGCGGTTGCTATAGCACCTATACTTCAGCTATTTTTTATTAAGTTTAAGCAAAAAACCACACCCTTTAATTGTTTTAAAGAACGTTTTCTAAATGCAATAGATCATGTTTGGGCACAAAAATCAGAAAGTGATGACCTTAATCAATTAATAACACAGACAGAACTAACACTTCGCGACTTATCGTTAATTAGGTCTTTTATTAAATTTAGCAGCCAAACGGGTCTGAATTATTCTTACTCTTATATTGTAAATATTTTAAAATCGCATCCACAGTTTATTTCTGATCTTGTTAAATGCTTTGATTATAAGTTTAATCCAAAACTGCATAATAAAGAAAAAGCCGAAAACGCTCTTCAAAAGCTAGAGCTTTATTGTTCAGATCTTGAAAAAGTTGATGAAGATAACATCTTACGACATATTGTGAGCATCGTAAATGCTGCTGTTCGCACAAATTATTATCAAAAAAATAAGGCTGATTCTAATAAACCTTATAAAGATTATATCAGTATCAAGTTTTATTCTAAAACAATACTGAATTTACCCAAACCAGCACCTTTATATGAAATTTTTGTTTATTCTTCAGAAATGGAAGGCGTTCATTTGCGTGGGGGAAAAGTTGCGCGTGGTGGGCTGCGTTGGTCCGATCGTGTTGAAGATTTCAGATATGAAGTTTTAGGCTTAATGAAATCTCAGATGGTTAAAAACTCTGTTATTATACCACTGGGCTCTAAGGGTGGTTTTATTGTCAAAGGTTTTGAAACCGCTAAAAATAATGGTGCTACAAGAGATGAATTGCGAGATTTAGTAATTGCGTCTTATAAACAGTTTATCAGTTCATTATTAGACATTACAGATAATCTTATAGACAATAAAATTATTAAGCCTAAAGATTGTGTCTGTAATGATGAAGATGATCCTTATTTGGTAGTGGCTGCGGATAAAGGGACAGCCACAT
>CAZTIE010000118.1:0-4741 GCA_964613645.1 uncultured Verrucomicrobiales bacterium | reverse complement strand
TTTTTATTTTGATATATTTATTTTTTCCACCACTGATATGCTCATTGACTTCTTTAATCCTAGTTTCAAGCTCCAATTCCAGCTCATCAAGCACTTCTTCTGCGGTGCGATTTAAACGTGGCGCATCAAGTGAATTTAACAATTTCTTTTTTTCTTTCTGTGTTTTTTTCAACTTAATATCATCTTCAAAATTTTTATATTGCGTTGTATCGCTTGCATAAATTTTATTGGCAGCAATGTTTTTATTAAGCTGATCATAAACACAAAACTCAAAGCGATGCGGATGAATGAATTTTGTCTGTGGATCACCTTCATTTGTTTCTTGCTCCTTTTCAATTAAATATTGCTTTAGGTGTGCCGGTATCGTCTCGATTGGAAAATCAGAAAATTTAATATCCGTTAATGATTTCTCACTTTGAAATATCTCTTGAATAAAACGAAATCCATCTAATAAATCTTTGTGATGTGATTGCACTTGAAAATCTAACACCTTAATCAACGGACGCAAATTTTTGGACATTGCTTGAAAATTTTTGTCGTGAAATTCCCATTCATAACGCTTTTTATCAATCTCGTCATTGGATAGAAATTCACCAATTAAAATCATCTTATCTTGAGATAAAATTTCGGCTGCGCGTTTTTGAAGTTCACCAAATACCAGTTTGGAAAGTGATTTATCAAAATACCAATAAACAGCTCAAGCCAGGATACGTGTCTAGAATTGCACCCCTGGTCAATCCGTTACCGATCAGGGCCATTCATTTTGCAACAAACTACGCATAAAATATAATTGTTTGTATAAAAACCCATACGACTTTTAGCCATTTTTTTCTGGCGTGTTAATTATTTGCTGGTGCCCAGTATTTTATATATTGGCATCATCATTACCACAACACCTTTCTACGACTCTTTTCAACGCTTTTTGGTATCCCGTCTAGATTCATTACAATATCCCCAAATCGTTTGAGGTGCTCTGTCAGATAGGGTGAAAGATGTGACATATCATCTTTGTTGATGGCATGCCCTTCATCTTTAAGCTCTGCAATAATTTCAGTCATGTCAGAAACATTTTGCAGCATGACAGAGTTTGTTAAAATATCGCAGTATTTCACTGCTTTTTCCATTTCATTTTCGTCATTACTGGCAACTAATATTTCATTTCCAAATGCACAGAAATCTTCAAATGCATTGTATGACTCTACTTTATTAGTGCGCGCAGTAATTGTCTCACGCAGCTCCACATCAGAAATATAATCCAATAAAAATAAGGTTCGAATTACATAACCAAATTCTTGAAACGCTTGATACAAGCGATTTTTCTTACTGTACGTGCTTAATCTTTTCAATAATTTTGATGAGCTCATTTTACCTTTTTTAATTGAGATGACAACCTGCATCATATCATCCCAGTGTTTTTCAATGAGGCTCCAGTCGATCGTGCCACTAAACAAACTATCGATGTTTTTATACGTTAATTTTTTGTCTGCGCGAAACATCTTCACGTCCTTCCAATTGCGAATACGCGGCATAAGACGAAATCCTAATAAATATGCCAGTGCAAATACAACTGTTGATTGCGATTGAGTGTCGCCATGGATAATATCAGGCTGTATCTCTGAGTTATTTTTTAGTAGACCTTCAATAATTTCAACCGCTTCCCATACACCACATGACATAAACGTCGAGAATAATAGGATATAATTATCTGCAACGTGATGGTATGCAATACCGCCTTTTTTGCGATATCGAAAATGAAATTCTGCAATCAAGCTTTGTTCACGCAATTCCTGCATGGTGCCATCACCTGAGACAGATGTCCCATCACCCCATGACTTAGTTAATTTAAACTGTTTGATCAGATTAATTAATTGTTCACGAGCACGGTCCAACATTTCTGGCGTCACATGGCGCCTATTAACCCAGGAAAGCATATGCGAACTCACAGAATCACGTACATGTTGCGCTGTTTGCGTAGGACCTAATCGTGTAGCATAAGCAAAACAAGTGAGAATGTAGCGTTCAATTGCATTTTTCATTTTTGGTTCATCACCAGATATTGGGCCAAGTTGATTTGCCCATCTGCAATAAAAATGACTGCTGCATAAAATATCAATTAAATTACGCTCAGGCATTTTCTGTTTGATTGTTTTTGCAAGCCATATCGCAGTCTTTGTTCTCTTTTTTGAATTACGTCTATGCAATATAGGATTACCAGTCTTGTCTATTGTCAGCTCCGCGATATTTGGATAAGCATCATCTACTGCCTTTGCCTTATCTTTCAGCTGCTCTTTGAGTTCACGCACACATTCAGCGCCACTGCTTGGAATATTGGTTTTTTTGCAATAATCTTCCAATAGGCCATCACACACTGATTGTGACAATAATTCTTTTCTATGATCATCAAATGAATCAGCACCCTCGATGAACAAATCCTTGGATCGAAGCTCATTGGCAACGTGTGATAAAACACATAATTCCAAATAGCGATGATGAAATAACATTTTTTTATTGTTCATTTTAATGATGAGTGTTTTCCACGTATTTGTTGTAAATGATAAATTGATAGTTCCTTCGATGTGTTCTGATTGCTTTTCTCTGTTCTGCAATATAAATGCAATCGCCTTTAATAATATTGTGTCTTGAGTGCTTGAACATAAATTCAGCGTTTCCAGCAACTTGAGAAGCGTTTCTCTCTTCCCCCTATAATAATCTAACAAGAATGGCAGATGATTATTGCTGTTTAATGCGACAGAATAATCACAATCCGTTTTTAGAATTTTTGCACCACCTTTGCTGTTAACGGCCGCACTAATTTTTTTCATTGATGTTTTTGCACTTTTTTGATTATCAATGACATCCAATACATCAGAAAAAATACACAACAATTCCTGGGTTCTATTGCGATAATATTCACGCACTGATTCTAACTTCCCCTTTGATTTTTTGTGCATGCCAAAAATAGTTTTACATAATGTGATGGCAAGTGAGTCTTTTGCGCGTGTTTGCAGCTTGTGAATCAGACAAAGAATTAATGTATAGCGCTTTGATTTTGAAAAATCTTTCATGTTACTTGCATCAAGGGTACGCGCCTGTTCTGCAAATTGGTTTAATTTTAAAGGGATAATATGTTTAAGGTGATAATTCATGTCACCAAATGATATCAACCAATCATAGTGTTTTAGCAGTTCTCGAAAATGTGATACTGTTGGATTTTTGGGTAATTGTTTTAGATCGTTATAGCCGCTGCGATTATAATCATCTGTTGTTTCCAGTAGCCGATCAAGAGAGTCAATTTTATCCGGATTTAAAGTGATAAAAACATCATCAAATAATTGTTGATTGATGGTTTCACGTGCGTGACGCACAAGTCTATCCAGTTGCAAAAATGTAGGCAGCTCAAAGTGTTTTTTTCTCAAAGCTTCAACCACAACATTGATAATGTCAGCAGGATAATTGTGTATCTTTGATGCTTCAAGCGCCGTTTTTTCTGCAAATATTCTGGTTGGATAAGTTTTTTTATTTTGATCAGTGATTTTGATTTCTTTCCAAGGTGTCACACCCAGATATTTGTAAATGCGCTGTTTATGACGTGTGATAGTGGATGGGTGACAAGTATTAAATTGCGCACTTTTAATCTGTAATTGGCTTTTCATATAGGCAATGATTTCTGATGGGATGGCCTTACTTTCTGGGAAATAATATAGATTTTTAAAAACCATCAGTAAAACTGCATAATTTAATTGCGCTGCGTCATCATTAGGCGTTTTCTTCTTGATTGATTTTATCTCTTCACGTCTAAGCGCATAGTCTTTGACAACAATCTCTGGATCGACTTTTTTCTTGTCACTGTAATAGGGGTATGCGGTTTTATAAAGTGATGTCATCGTTTTCACCAATAAGGCGTTAATTTAATTACCGTCCAATAAACGAACGTTTATTGAACGTGAGATTGTTTTTGAAAACTGGGCGATTATTACATCAAATCATTGTTAAAATATCCATCCAAAAAACAATATTAATTATCTTCATAAATATGATGAGTTGTTGTACAATTTTGTCTTTAAATCTTCAGGAATTTGGTTATGAAAATTGGTTATGCTCGCGTATCAACCGCAGATCAACATTTGCATATGCAAGAGGACGCCCTCAAGAGTGACGGCTGTGAGCAGATATTCCATGATATCGCTAGTGGCGCCAAAACAGAACGACCCGGGTTAGATGAGGCAATATCCTATCTGCGAGAAAAAGACGTGCTGGTTGTATGGAAATTAGATCGCCTGGGTCGGTCAGTGCAGCACCTTATTGAGACCATCAAAAAACTCAATGAACGTGGTATTGGGTTCAAAAGTTTGCAAGAAAATATTGATACAACGACGAGTGGTGGAAAGCTAATCTTTCATATTTTCAGTGCGTTAGCGGAATTTGAGCGCGACCTCATCAAGGAACGCACTAATGCCGGTTTGAAAGCAGCGCGTGCCAGAGGTCGCCTTGGCGGACGACCGCCATTGCTCAAATCAGACGAAGTAAAAAAGATGCTGAAATATTACGATGAACAAAAAATTACGGTAGATGAAATCTGCAAGATTTTTAATATCAGCAGGCCATCCTTTTATAATTATCTCAACAAACGTAAGGGTAAAAAGTTGGCGATTCAATCGGCTTAATGGTAGAAATTGATCAGGGGTGCAATTATAGACACGTATCCTGGCTTGAGCTGTGGTTTAATCGTCGCGGCGGGAAA
>CAZTIE010000117.1:0-4764 GCA_964613645.1 uncultured Verrucomicrobiales bacterium | reverse complement strand
CAGATTTCAATCCTATTGAACAAGTTTTTGCTACCTTGAAAAAAAACAGGATTCATCAGGACAAAAAATTAACAATTGATGATACTATTAAATCATATGGTTTGTTTTTGGAATGCCTATAATTGCTGGATAATGCGAGTTGCTGAGAGCTTTTTTGAGCTATCTTAAAAACTGAATGAGTCTACGCTTGCACCTTTAAAACAAGGGAAGAGGCAAAGCTTTATATATTGGAATATATTGAAGTCTTTTATAATCAAGAACGACTGCATAGTTCTCTTGGATATAAGTCGCCTGCGCAGTTCGAAAGGGCCGCGTAATTCTCACGATCAAGCGTCCTATTTATCGGGGTCGATCCACCCCTCTAAAAACACTTGTTTAGGGTGTTCTGCTTCTTCGTGTTGCTGTTTTTCCCACATAACTCTATAAAGGCCTTTACGCGCGATTAATTCATTGTGCGTTCCACGTTCTGCAATTTTGCCATCTTTTAAAACAATAATTTTATGTGCATGCGTAATAGTTGATAATCTGTGGGCAATAATAAGCGTGGTAAATCCTTTTGATATTTCTTTCAAGCGGTTCTGGATCGCTTTTTCAGTGTGTGTATCAAGAGCGGACGTTGCTTCATCAAATAAAAATATTGGCGGACGCTTTAAAATTGTTCTGGCAATGGCGACACGTTGTTTTTCACCACCTGAAAGTTTTAATCCCCGCTCTCCAACGGGTGTGTCGTATTGTTTTGGCAGGCTCATAATAAAGTCGTGTATTTTGGCATTTTTTGCAGCACGTTGAATATCTTCAAAAGGCGCATTTGGATTACCATATGAAATATTATATTTAATGGAATTGTTAAATAGAACTGTATCTTGTGGAACAATACCAATGGCTTCACGTAAGCTTTTTTGTGTGACATGGCTAATATTTTCGCCATCAATTAAAATCTCTCCAGATGTAACGTCATAAAACCGAAACAACAATCTAGATAACGTTGTTTTTCCAGCACCCGATTCACCAACAATTGCTAATGTTTCTCCTGCTGGAATATCGAAAGTAATATTTTGTAGAATATGTCTATCTTCATTGTAGTTAAAACTCACATTCTTAAAGCTTACGGAACCCTCTTTAATAATTAAGTTTGGGGCATTCGGACTATCTTTTACTTCTTCCTGCACCTGAAGAAGGGTGAACATTTCTTCCATGTTCACCAATGCTAATTTTGTTTCACGGTAAGCAAATCCAAAATTTCCTAAAGGCAGATACAGCTGAATTAAATAAGCGTTTACAAGAACAAAGTCACCAACGGTTAACGTGCCTTGGGAAACTTCATAGGCAGCAAGTGCCATTAACGCAATTAAGCCAGTTGATATAATGACACTTTGTCCAATATTTAAATATGCTAAACTTTTTTTAGACTGTATGGCCGCTTGCGCATAGTCTGTTTCTATTGCTTCATAGTGCTTATATTCATGTTCTTCATTGCCAAAATATTTAACAGTTTCATAATTTATCAGGCTGTCTACAGACCGGCTTGCAGCGTCTGTTGAAACCTGATTCATTTTACGTATAAAACCAAGACGCCAGTTTGTAATGGCTAGTGTAAACCATAAATAAGACCCAAGTGTAACAAGGATAATAGTGGCATATACCCAGCCATAAATAGCAAATAATACACAGGCAACCAAAACAATTTCTAAAAGTGTTGGCACTATAATAAATACAGAAAACCGTAAAAATCGTTCAATGCTAAGAGTTCCACGTTCAATAGCACGAGATAAACCACCCGTTTTACGGTCAAGATGAAATTTTAAACTTAAATCAAATAAGTGTTTAAAAACGTTCATGGCAACATTTTTAATGGCATTATGCTCAACGTAAGAAAACAACCCGTCTTTTACATCTGAAAAAAATTGCGTTGACAGGCGTGCCATTCCGTAAGCTATGATGAGGGCTATGGGTATTGCTTGGACACCAACATCAATTGATAACGCATCAATCGTACTTTTCAATAGTAGAGGTACTAAGATGCTGGTAAATTTTGAAATCAGCAACCCTAATAAGGCTATAATTAAAAATGCACGAAGTTTAAAATTGTCTTTATCCCATAAATAGGGAATAAATGTTTTTAAAACTTTTTTATTGCTCATCTTCATAAAGAGTACTTTTTGTGTATCTATGATTCCTATTGTAGGGCCCACTGAAATGCAATGCAAGAAGCGGTATATTGACCATAGTGTGCCATTTACCATTTTTATTTTAATAAATCCCGCCATAAAATATGGCTCATTTTTTATATTAAAAATGTATCTAGAATTCCTGATATAGGTTGACGTTTTTTTTGCATGAGCCTAAGCTTTTATTAACGAAATATTAACACTTACCAGGATATAATAAGTTAACGTCTTATTAATCTACAAAATAAGGAGAAAGATCATGACAATTCGTGTATCAGGAAAGCATATGGAAGTTGGTGAAAGTTTATCGGATTATGCACAAGAGTCTATAAACGAAATCGTAAAAAAGTATATGGGCCATGTTTTAGAATCTCATGCTGTATTTAGCAAAGATCACCATAATTTTTTAGCCGACATTCAAGTCCATATCAGCCATCACTTTGTTGTGAACTGTCACGGCAAGGATAGTGATCCCTATAAAGCGCTATCACAAGCCTTACAGAAACTAGAAACGCGTATTAAAAAATATAAAAATCGTCTGCAATCCAGAAAACGTGGTGCTGAAAAAGCTGATTTTATTGAGATTTCTAAATATATCATTGAAGATTCTCAGGATGATCATGAACAAGAAACACCAGTCACAATTGCAGAGCTTAATACACCGATTGAAACCTTAACAGTCAGTGAGGCTGTTATGCGGTTAGAAATAACAGAATATCCAATGGTTGTGTTTAAAAGCGCTGCACACAATCGCTTTAATGTTGTTTATAAGAGACCCGATGGCAATATTGGATGGATGGACTTAAAGTCTAACTAAAAATTCATAGCAACTAACTGTATGCCCCTTCATTAAAATGAAGAGGCATTTTTTATATGCGTTGTTTGTCTTGATATGATGACAATGATCCATGTACTGTAATGATAAATATATAGAAAAAAATAGACAATGACGCAATTAGCATGTTTTAAAGCCTATGATATTCGTGGTCGTGTTCCAGACGAGCTGAATACAGATCTTGTCTATAAAATTGGTATTGCGTATGCAATAGAAATGAACGCCACAAAAGTTGTTGTTGGCTATGATGCCCGCTTAGAGTGCCCTGAAATTGTAGCTGCTTTAATAAAAGGGCTGAACAGCCAAAATGTTCAGGTTATTAACCTTGGCCTGTCTGGCACAGAAGAAGTTTATTTTCATACGTTTAATATGGAAAAGCAAGGTGTTGATGGTGGCATTATGGTGACCGCCAGTCACAATCCAAAAGGACATAATGGACTAAAAATGGTATCAAAGGGTGCACGTCCTATTTCTGGCGACGATGGATTAAAGCGCATTCACGACCGTGTGATTGCTATGGATTCAGATTTGCTTTCAGCTCCTGCGCCAAAAAGTATAGAACACCATGATAAGACAGCATACATTGAACACCTACTTTCTTATGTCGATATTAAAACCTTAAAATCACTTAAAATTGTTGTGAATCCTGGTAACGGGACAGCCGGCCTTGCTCTTAAAAAATTAGAAGGCTATCTACCGTTTCAATTTATCTATTTGCATGAAAGTGTGGACGGTACTTTTCCAAATGGTATCCCTAATCCATTGCTGCCAGAAAACAGATCATCAACACAAAAAGCAGTTAAAGAACATAAGGCAAACCTTGGTATTGCCTGGGATGGTGATTTTGATCGCTGTTTCTTTTTTGATGAAAATGCACGCTTTATAGAAGGCTATTATATTGTTGGGCTTTTAGCGCAGGCATTTTTGAAAAAAAATAAAGGCGCAACCGTTATACATGACCCAAGGTTAATCTGGAATACAATTGATATTGCAAATACCTTGGGTGGTAAGGCTATTCAAAGCAAAACTGGACATTCTTTTATTAAACAAATCATGAGAGAAGAAAATGCTGTTTATGGTGGAGAAATGAGCGCGCATCATTATTTTAAAGATTTTTCCTATTGTGATAGCGGTATGATTCCTTGGCTTTTAGTCGCAGAACTGATGTGTGCGCAGAATATACCCTTATCCAAAATGGTTGACGCAGGTATTGCAGCATATCCATGTAGTGGCGAAATAAATTATAAAGTATCCGATACAAAAAAGGTTCTAAAAGACATACGCGCACACTTTTCACCCTTAAATCCAACAATTGATACACGTGATGGCTTAAGTATGAGCTTTGATAATTGGCGATTTAATGTACGTGTATCAAATACAGAGCCTTTACTGCGCTTAAATATAGAGACAAAAAATGACCAAAATTTAGTACAAGAAAAAGTTACAGAAATTACACACTTGATAAAAAACTAATTCAGATATAGCCAAATGCTAATAAAATGAGATATTAAGTAAATTTACTAAACAGGTCGTTTATAGGGAAGTGCACCCCTTTAGTCGGACCATTATTGTTCTAAAATAAGAGAGTCTTTCCTGTCTTGTTTTCCTATTATTAAATGATGCTTGTTCATGTTTTCAATGATCGTATCATTTGCATGTTGATCTAACTGCTCGCTTGTCGTTTTGTAACCCAAGCTTTGGTGCGGTCTATAGCCAAATGCTAATGAAATGAGATATAATGGTTTTATTTACCTACTTTCA
>CAZTIE010000116.1:0-4776 GCA_964613645.1 uncultured Verrucomicrobiales bacterium | reverse complement strand
ATAGCTTATCATATTACAAAATAATAGTGTTACTTATTTTTAATGATTGGTATTAGAAGGTAAGATGCGAATCGAACTGGCTAGCACCGTAAAGCGAAGCACAAAAAAACCCTGAAATAGCACCTATTCCAGGGTTAGTATTTATCAGAGACGCAGCTAAAAATTAAGCACTTTTTGATTCAGCTTCTAAACATGCTTTCATACTTAAACGTACTTTGTTACCGTCCATGCCGATAACTTTTACTTTAACCATGTCACCTTCTTTGATTACGTCTGTTACTTTTGCAACACGTTCATTATTAAGTTCACTAATATGCACCAAACCTTCACGTGGCCCCATGAAAGCAACGAAAGCACCAAAGTCAGCTGTTTTCATAACTTTACCTTCATAGATTTTTCCAATTTCAGGTTCGGCTGTAATGCTATCAATCATATCATAGGCAATGTTTAAGCTTTTTTGATCAGTTGCAGCAATTGTAATTGTCCCACTTTCATCAATATCAACTTTAGCCCCTGATTTTTCACAGATGTCACGAATCACTTTTCCACCAGCACCGATCACTTCACGGATTTTATCTTTTGGAATCTTAATTGTTGTCATCTTTGGTGCATTATCATTTAATTCAGAACGTGACGTTTTGATAACTTTATTCATTTCACCAAGTATATGAATACGTGCATCTTTTGCTTGCGCTAACGCCTGGGTCATGATGTCATGCGTGATGCTTGTGATTTTGATATCCATTTGAAGGGCCGTTACACCGTCATCTGTACCAGCAACTTTAAAGTCCATATCACCAAGGTAATCTTCATCACCCAATATATCTGTTAGCACCGCAAAATCTTCTTTTTCTTTAATTAAACCCATCGCAATACCAGCCACTGGTTTTTTCATAGGTACGCCGCAATCCATCAACGCTAATGATGTTCCACAAACGGTTGCCATAGAAGATGAACCATTAGATTCTGTAATTTCAGATACAGCGCGGATAGAATATCCAAATTCTTCACGTGTTGGCAGCATTGCATTAAGTGCGCGCATAGCAAGTTTTCCGTGGCCAATTTCACGACGACCAGGTGCACCTAAGCGTCCACATTCACCAACAGAGTATGGAGGAAAGTTATAGTTCAGCATAAAGCGTTGTTTGCTTTCACCAAATAATGAGTCCATAGTCTGTTCGTCTTGTGCTGTTCCTAAAGTGATCGCAACAAGTGCTTGTGTTTCACCACGTGTAAATAAAGCACTGCCATGTGTACGCGTTAAGACGCCAATTTCTGGAGTAATTTTACGCACATCAGTTAGTCCACGACCATCAATACGTTTTTTACTTTTCAAAATATCTAAACGAAGAATATCAGCCTCGATCCCTTTTAAAGCACCGGCTAATAGTACAGAATCTGCGTCTGGATTTTTTGCCATCACAGCATCTGTTGCTTTTGTTTTTATGTCTTTGATCGCTTGTGTGCGTTCTTGCTTATCTTGAAGTGCGTATGCGGCTTTCAGATCTTTTTCACATAGTTTTTTACAATCTTTAAGAAGGGCTTCTTTGGCTTTACTGTTATCTTCAACAACCCAAGCTGCATTGCCAACTTCTTTTTTAAGAGCTTCAATCATATCAATAATTGGAAGATAGGCTTTTTTACCAAATGCAACAGCACCAAGCATGATTTCTTCTGAAAGCTCGTCCGCTTCAGATTCAACCATCAAAACACCTTCTTTTGTACCGGCAACAACTAAATCAAGACTAGATTTTTCTTGTTGTTCAGGTGTTGGGTTTAATATGTATTCGCCGTCAATATAACCAACGCGGCTGCAAGCAACAGGACCAGCAAATGGCATACCAGAAATGCTTAGTGCAGCAGAGGCACCTGCCATAGCGGCAATACAAAGATCAGATTCGCCGTCGGAAGACATAACTGTACAAACGATTTGTACTTCATTGTAATAGCCCGCAGGAAAAAGGGGGCGAATAGGCCTGTCAATTAAGCGTGATGTTAACACTTCATTTTCAGATGGCTTTGTTTCACGTTTCACATAACCACCAGGAATACGACCTGCAGCATACATTTTTTCAATGTAATGTACTGAAAGTGGAAAAAAATCTGTCCCTTCTTTCGCTTGTTTTGCACCAACGGCTGTACATAAAATTTGTGCGTCACCATAACGAACCATCACAGATCCATCTGCTTGGCGTGCAATACGGCCAGTCTCAAAGGATAATTTTTTATTCCCTAGTAAAATTTCTTTTGTCTTAACTTCAAACATTCTTTTTCTCTTCCTATAAAAAAAGGGCACACTAGATAGCGGCCCCCAAACTTATTGCACAACATCCTTTTGGTTCAATAAAAACATTAAATGACCTAAGGTTAGTAGTTGCAATATATAATCTCTTTTAATAATTAACGACGTAATTCTAGACGTTTAATTAAGCTTTGATAACGATCAACGCTTTCACGCTCTAAATAAGTTAACAGTTTACGACGTTGGCTAACCAATTTTAACAGACCATGGCGTGAGTGAAAATCTTTCTTATGATCATTCATGTGCTCTGTTAAATTTTTAATACGTGTTGTCATAATTGCAACTTGCACTTCAGGTGACCCTGTGTCATTTGCATTAATAGCATATGCTTTAACAACTTTTGCTTTTTCTTCTGTAGTAATCGACATCATTTTTCCTTTATATAAAAGTTTTTCAAACACTATCTTTAAAACCATTATGCCGGGATGTCGCCCAGTCATAATTTATAAAGAAAGCAATCGTATACCAGTATAATGCATTTCATCATAAAATAGAAGAAAAATGTATGATTTGGTTTCATTAACTATATCAAAAAGATAGAGAATCCTAAAGTGTGGGCATTATGTACGCGCCATGATGTTGGCAAGAGAGTGCCTCAGAAGAACAAATAAAGGCCCACAAAAAATTAATTTCATGGGCCTTGAAAACTTGAAGATTAGCGTTAAACGAATTTATCCTGCATCAGTTGAGGCATGGTTACCTGTAGATGGTTCTTGTGCCGGAACTTGTGCAAAGGCAACACCAGTAGTTAACACACATAAAAGTGATAATAATTTTACCATTATTCTTCTCCTGTTTATTTATTAAAGTATAGGGAAGCCCTATACATAAATAAAATAACATATATAAACAAAATATCAAAATATTGGTTAGAATTTTAGTAATCTATTTAGCTTTAGATATCACAGGTGCTGTCCCAGCGCCAATCCACATCCTTTAGGCCAATATGTGCGTGGCTGTGCACCCCCCTTCTCTCTGCCCCATATTTCTTGCTTTTTGCCTCCTGTTGCTACACTTAATGCATCATCACAAACGTCTTACTTCTCTGAAAGCATAAATTTATTATTAATAGCCGTGCCAGATGTAACCAGGTGGCACAAATTCATAGAATCAGTCCCCATAACAATTGTTTTTGATTGCGTTGAACAATACGATTGAGGATCTTTAGGAGCAGTGGAGTACCTTTTTCATCAGGGTTGACAGCGCATAGTTTTGCACCTTATCTAAAGAAACAAGTTGCTGGTTATTTTTTAATAGTAACGACTCGCAAGAAAAGATTGAGATATAGTGCACTTTTAAATAAAGGGTAAAGTGTGTAAATACATGCTTTACCACTCTGTTAGTGGAACCATACTCACGTTTGTGAGGCAGATTATCACATTGAATCCACTTTGATGTTGGAACACCCCATAAATTCGCAAGCAATCCTTTCTCTGACCGTTTTTCTATGACGATCTGATCCTTGGCTTGAATAATATATGCCGCACCATACCGCACAGACTTTTTTGCTTTTGCTAAGCGCACAGGCAGTGTGTGGCATGTGTTTTGTTGATACCCTTCACATAAACTACTTAAGGGGCATTCATCACACTTTGGGGCCTTAGGTTTACAGATAGCGGACCCTAAATCCATTAACGCTTGTGCAAAATCCCCTGCCCGTTCGCCCGAACCTAGTTCTTCCGTTTTATTCACGATATCTTTTTTCAAAGCTGGCAAGGGTGTAGAGATATTGAACACCCTAGAAAACACGCGTATAACATTGCCGTCAACCGGCACGACAGGTTCATCAAAACAAATAGAAGCAATGGCTTTTGAGGTATAGTCGCCAATACCTGGATAGTGTATTAGTGCAGCATGTGACTGTGGGAATGTGTTTTGAACAATGATTTGTTCCATCGCCAGCTTTAAATTTCTTGCACGTGAATAATATCCAAGACCCTGCCATTCCATTAAAATATCATCAAGGGATGCACGTGAAAAGGCCTCAATAGTGGGCCATTTTTCTATGAATCTATTAAAATAATTAATAACCGTGGGTACTGTTGTTTGCTGCAACATTATTTCGCTTAAGTAAACGTAATATGGATTAGCAGCCTCTCCTGGCAATGCCCGCCACGGTAGTGTACGCCTATTTTTATCGTACCAAGCTAATAGTTTGTCATGCATTTTCATCCTCTTCCTGCATCACATACTATAACAAAACCCTATTTAGGTAAATATTCGTTCCCAAAACAAAATATTTTCACTGCACTTTAAAAATACTTACGCATCTTTGACTTCTGCACCTGCTAGCTGTTCTAAAAACCGTGCAACTATTTTTAATCTCTCGTTAGCTGCAGTAAGCTGATCATCTCCACCATGCATACTATAGCCAAATGCTAATAAAATGAGATATTAAGTAAATTTACTAAACAGGTCGTTTATAGAGCATCGTTCTTTTCTTCGTATTGATTTTATTTGAGCCCACTTTTTTT
>CAZTIE010000115.1:0-4779 GCA_964613645.1 uncultured Verrucomicrobiales bacterium | reverse complement strand
TATAAGCTGCACCATATGCTTCAAGTGCCCATACTTCCATTTCACCAAAACGTTGCCCACCGAACTGTGCTTTACCACCAAGTGGCTGCTGAGTAACCAAACTGTACGGTCCAATTGAACGGGCATGGATCTTATCATCAACCAAGTGATGTAGTTTCAACATGTAAATTTGTCCAATTGTGATTTTACGCGCAAAAGGTTCACCGGTTCTACCATCAGTTAAAGTAACCTGACCAGATGTATGCAGACCTGCATTTTCAAGTTCTTGATTAATTTCAACTTCAGAAGCACCATCAAAAACTGGCGTTGCCATTGGTACACCGGCTTTTAAGTTATGAGCCATTTCTAATAACTGTACTTCACTTAAAGAGTCAAGATCTTGCCTATCTTCTTTTTTAGTATAAATCTCAGAAAGTACTTTTTTAACAACAGTTAAATCTTTTTGTTCATTAGCACGATATTCATCTAAAGCTGTTTGAACTTTTTTACCTAAACCATGTGCTGCTGCACCAAGATGGGTCTCCAAAATTTGACCAACGTTCATACGTGAAGGCAAACCAAGAGGGTTCAAAATAATATCAAGTGGTGTACCATCTTCAAGATATGGCATATCTTCAAGTGGTAACACTTTTGAGACAACACCCTTGTTACCATGACGACCAGCCATTTTATCACCAGGTTGTAATTTACGCTTTGTTGCAATAAAGACTTTAACCATCTTCAGTACACCAGGTGCAAGTTCATCACCGCGACGCAATTTTTCAACACGATTTTCAAAGTTCTTTTGAAGGTCTGCAATAGCACTATCTAGTGCTGATTTCATGGCTTCGACATCTAACATGACATTTTTGTCAGCGACTTCAATTTTACGCCATTGCGACTGAGGAATTGTATTAAGAAGCGCAAGATCAATTTTCTTATCTTTTTCAAGACCCTTCACACCAGCTGCAAATTTTTGACCAAATAATTTTTCTTGTAAACGTTGACAGAAGCTACGCTCCAAAATAGCGCGTTCGTCATCTCTATCTTTTGCAAGTGAATCAATTTCTTGGCGCTCTAACGCAATTGTCCGTTCATCTTTTTCGATTCCACGACGTGAGAAGGTGCGAACTTCAACAACAGTTCCTGTTACCCCTGGTGGGACACGTAAAGATGAATCTTTAACATCGGATGCTTTTTCACCGAAAATAGCACGAAGTAGTTTTTCTTCAGGTGTGACAGGAGCCTCACCTTTTGGTGTGACTTTACCAACAAGAATATCACCCGGCTCAACGTCAGCACCAACATACACGATACCAGCTTCATCCAAATTGCGAAGTGCTTCATCGCTTGAATTTGGAATATCTCGTGTAATTTCTTCATTGCCAAGTTTTGTATCACGTGACATAACTTCAAATTCTTCTAAATGAATAGAAGTGAAGACATCATCACGACCAACACGCTCAGAAATAATAATAGAATCTTCAAAGTTATAACCTTGCCATGACATAAAGCCAACAAGCACGTTACGCCCAAGCGCTAATTCACCAAGATCCGTTGCAGGACCGTCAGCAATAATATCGCCAGCTTTAACAATATCACCCTTTTTAACAAGTGGTTTTTGGTTAATACATGTACTCATGTTAGAGCGTTGAAATTTCATCATGTTATAAATATCTACACCAGATGATTTGGCAACTTGTTCCTCGTCATTTACATGAATAACAACACGTTGTCCGTCAACTTGGTCAATAATACCGCCACGTTTTGCAACAACAGACGCACCAGAGTCTTTACCGACAACTTCTTCCATACCTGTACCAACGAGTGGTGCAACAGCACGTAGCAGTGGAACAGCTTGACGTTGCATGTTTGATCCCATCAAAGCACGGTTTGCGTCATCGTTTTCGAGGAAAGGAATAAGAGAAGCACCAACAGAGACCATCTGTCTTGGAGAAACGTCAATATAATCCACTTCGTTTTTGTGGAACATACCCGTTTCACCACTGTGACGACATATAACAAAATCATCAACGATTTTACCGTCTTTGTCTTGTGACATTGTTGCCTGCGCAACAGTATGACGACCTTCTTCCATAGCATTCATATAAACAACATCGTCAGATACAACGCCGTCTTTGACTTTTCTATATGGACCTTCAATGAAACCGTATTGGTTCACTTTTGCAAAAGTTGCAAGAGAGTTGATCAAACCAATGTTTGGACCTTCCGGTGTTTCAATTGGACAAATACGACTATAATGCGTTGGGTGAACGTCACGAACTTCAAAGCTTGCACGATCCCTAGATAAACCACCAGGCCCTAACGCTGATAAGCGGCGCTTGTGCGTAATTTCAGACAATGGGTTCGTTTGATCCATAAACTGTGACAGCTGTGAAGATGCAAAAAATTCACGTACAGCTGCTGCTGCAGGTTTTGCATTCACCAAATCATTTGGCATGATTGTGTCAGATTCTAATGACCCCATACGCTCGCGGATTGTACGTTCCATACGAACGACACCCATGCGGAATTGATTTTCAATAAGCTCTCCAACAGAACGGACACGCCTGTTACCAAGGTTATCAATATCATCAACATCACCGCGACCATCTTTCAAGTCAAATAATGTCTTAATAATTTCAACAATATCTTTACGCTCTAAAATACGAACACTATCAGGTGTGTCTAGTCCAAGACGTGAATTCATTTTCACACGACCAACAGCTGACAAGTCATAACGTTCGGGATCAAAAAATAATGATTCAAAAAGTTGCATACCACCTTCAACGGTTGGTGGCTCACCTGGACGAAGGGCGCGATAAATTTCAATCAATGCGTCTTCATGATTAGTACATTTATCAGCTTCTAAGGTGTTTAATAAGTATGGTCCGACATTAATATAATCAATAAACAGAACATCAATTTTTTTCAAATTTAGTGCTTCAAGTTTACCCAGACTTTCTTCAGTAATTAGTTGTCCAGCCTCAAGAAGAATTTCACCTGTTTTTTCATCAATATGATCATTTGCAATGTGCTGACTGCATAATACTTCTGTACTAATAAGGATATCTTTAACGCCATCAGCTTCTAGCTTTTTAATTTGGCGCGGTGTAATTTTTGTATCTGCTTTAATTAAAGGCTCACCTGTTTGCGCATCACACAAATCATATGATAACTTTATACCCTTTAAACGTGCAGGAACTAATGGTGTTTTCCAACCATTTTTAGTTTTTGTATAGGTAACTTTTTCATAAAAAGTATTTAACAAATCTTCGGTCGAAACATGTTTTCTACCTTTAAATTTTTCATCAGAAGCTTTTGGATTTTCTGCTTTAAAATCAATATATTCTTGTGATGGTAAACAAAGAAGGAAAGTAGACAGTAGTAATTTTTTACGACGATCAACACGAACATGAACAATATCCTTTGGATCAAATTCAAAATCAAGCCAGGCACCGCGATAAGGAACGATACGAACAGCGTGTAGAATTTTACCAGATGCATGTGTTTTACCTTTGTCATGATCAAAGAAAACACCTGGACTTCTGTGCATTTGTGAAACGACAACACGCTCCACACCATTAATCACAAACGTACCACGATCTGTCATTAAAGGAATATCACCTAAATATACTTCTTGTTCTTTAATATCTCTGATAGAACGCGCACCTGTATCTTCGTCTATATCCCAAACGATTAAGCGAAAAATGACACGTAGAGATGCTGAATAAGTTAACCCGCGCTTACGACATTCTGTTTCGTCATATTTTGGATGATCAAAATCATACTTAAAATATTCAAGTTGCGTTTTACCTGCAAAATCACGCACAGGAAATACAGATGAAAACACAGCGTGTATCCCAACATCATGTCTTTCTTCATGTGGTTTATGCAACTGTAGAAAACCCTCAAATGATTGCTTTTGCAAGTCAATCAAATTTGGCATTTGTGCTACTTCACGAATTTTGCTGAAACTTTTGCGGAATCTCTTGCGACCAGTAAAGGATCGAGTCATTCAGTTTTCTCCTAACTCTATATAGAGTTCTTATCAAAGGTACTTAAATTTATATAACATTGTGAGTTTTTTTAAAGCGTCACACGGCTTTCTTATATACCATAGACATTTATTTAAAACTTTAAAAGAATAAAACGAAATATCTATGTATTAGATGTAAAGAAACCTCCCCCAAAAAAAACTTATTTTTTGAGGGAGGAAGATAATCTAAAAACTTATTTTAAAGATGCTTTTGCACCAGCTTCTTCAATTTTCTTTACCAATGCTTCACCATCAGCTTTGCTGCAGCCTTCTTTTACCGGTTTTGGAGCTGCTTCAACTAGGTCTTTAGCTTCTTTTAAGCCAAGTCCTGTAATTTCACGAACAACTTTAATTGCACCGATTTTATTTGATCCAGCACTTTCAAGGACAACGTCAAATTCAGTTTTTTCAGCAGCAGCTTCTCCAGCAGCAGCAGGTGCTGCAACAGCAACAGCGGCTGACGCAGATACGCCCCATTTGTCTTCTAATAATTTTGAAAGTTCTGACGCTTCCAATACTGACAATGTTGATAGTTCTTCAACGATTTTTTCTAGTTTTGCAGACATTAAGTCTCTCCTTAGTTTTTATTATTTATCTTACAGAATTAATTAAAAGTAATTAAGCAGCTGATTTTGCTTGAATAACACGTGTTACGCATGCTGCAGGCTCTTTCAAAAGTCTTGCAATCTTCGTAGCAGGTGCTTGAATCAATCCAACCAGTTTTCCTCTTAGCTCGTCCAAAGATGGCATTGTTGCTAATG
>CAZTIE010000114.1:0-4806 GCA_964613645.1 uncultured Verrucomicrobiales bacterium | reverse complement strand
AAATATAAAACCAAAGTGGACCAAAATCATAAAAAGAAGTAGCTAAAATAACTAAAACGGATATACAAAATGCTTTTTGTATGAGTTGTTTCATGACTTAATTCCCTGTTTCATCTACCTTCTCAGAATACCATAAAAACAGAAAAAAAGCTAATTTTTACCATAGAATATAAAGGACAAATACGATGACCAACACGACACAATCTTTTGCTTTTACGCAAGGTGGACAGACGCAAATTCATAAAATGCGGATGTTAAAACAGGTAACGGTAAGCACGTTTAAAATAAGTCTATTTATGGGCTTTGTGACGTTTGTTTCCTATTATTTTTACACCAATTACTGGATGAATATTTTGATGTACCCTTTTTGGGGTCTCGCTGAATGCATGAATTTAATGAAGCTTATATTTCGTCACCTACAGGGGTTTACGTATATTGTCGATATTGATTACAAAACGATTGTTAAGTGTACCCCTGAATATTTTTTAAGCGCCGGATACCCGCAAAAACTCATTTCTTATTTGAATTATACCCTGATTCAAGGCGCTATTTATGGCGGTATTTCTATGGTGATCATGGTTTTTGCGTCGATTGTTTATTTTATGCGAAAGGGTAAAAAACTAAAAAACACCAAGCAACTGAGCGGCATTCATGTTTTAGATACGGCCGCTTTTAAGAAAACGCTTAAAAAACAGAAAGTCCCCATCAGCTTAACCGTTGATAAAATGCCCATACCTTTTGAGGCTGAGACGAAGCATTTCATGGTATCTGGTACGACAGGGTCTGGCAAATCAAACATGATCAATCACCTGTTAAAATCTATCGAAGACCGTGGAGACAAAGCAGTCATTGTTGATACAACCGGTGGCTTTGTTGAGAAGTTTTACCAAGAAGGGCGCGATACGATCTTGAACCCTTATGACGCGCGAACAAAGGATTGGTGCTTGTGGTCAGAGCCCTTGAATCACGATTATGAATTCAGCGATTTGGCTGAATCCTTGATTGAAAAACACCATAATGATGTTTTTTGGGGTAATGCATCCCGAGAAACTGTTGTTGAGCTTTTAAAGTGCCTTAAAAAAGAAGGTTTATCTTTGGCGCACGGTCTTGATATGATTTTAAATCAGCCTCTTCAATCATTGCATAAGTTTTTAAAAGATACATCGGTTGCGACGCACTTTGACCCCCGTTCAGAGAAAGTAGCCCTTACGCTTAGATCAAACATCAGTATTCAACTTAAATGTTTGTTATCTTTGCAGGACATTGATCATGGCTTTTCTGTGGATGACTGGATAAAGGATGAGCATAAACCCGGATTTTTATTCCTATCGGGACTTCCAAAGCAACGTGCAGCACTTCGCCCGCTTTGGTCTGTTTGGTTTAATATTGCTGTGAAATCGGTCATGGATCTAAGACCTGATCCAAACCGCCGTATTTGGTTTATTGTTGATGAACTCTCATCCTTAAATAAATTACCTTGCCTTGATATGGCTTTGGCAGAGGGCAGAAAGTATGGCGCCTGCATGGTGCTTGGGTTTCAGAATATGGCCCAAATTCAAGAAATTTACGGCACGCGTGGAACGAAGTCTTTAAGTGAACTCATGGTGAATAAGTTCCTGTTTCAGGCAGTGGACTTTGATAATGCCTTGATGCTTAGCCGCTTTTTTGGTGAGCGTCAAATACTTGAATCTCATGAAAACGTATCCTTTGGTGCAAATGAAATTAGGGATGGCGTCAGCTTAACGCACCACAAAAAAACTGAATCCATTATTCGTGCATCTGACCTTATGGAACTTAAACCCCTTAATTTTTACAGCCGAATCGCTGGCCAAAATACCTGTATTAAAGGCGACTTTACTTATTTCAGCAATCCAAGAATTGCACATGCTTTTTTAGAGAAAAAGGATGAAGGGCAGGCAATACAGACACAGCTTCAACATATTAAGAAAGAAGAAAAACAAGAAGGTAATGTTTTGGATTTTCCAGAAGCTTCAAAAAAAGAAAGTAAGGAAAATGAAACAGAAGTCATGCAACCAAATGAACTTAATAAACGAGAAGAAAAAGTTATAGATGAAAATAGACTATTAGGATCGTTGGATGAGCCTCATTTACTTTAAGGGAGCTTATTACTTATTGAAATGGCCAAAAATGCGTTCTTTCTTACCAGGTGAGAATTTACCTATGAAACATTTGTGTCGTTTGTTGATTATCACCCTGCATATGAGGAATGATATAATAACTTGACAAATTGTCGCCGGTAGGATACATTATGGATAGGAGGTTTATTGTACTATGATTAAAGTTCTTATATACCAAAAGCCAAATGGTAAGGAACCTTTTGTTGATTGGCTTGAATCTTTGCCATGGTATGACCAGGTAAAAATTAGAAAACGCATATCGCGGTTAGAAATTGGTAACTTCGGTGATCATAAATCAATTGATGACGGAGTTTTCGAATTAAGATTCTTTTTTGGATCTGGCTATAGAGTTTATTTTGGTCTGGACAATAAGACGCTTGTTATTTTATTGACGGGTGGCAATAAGTCATCACAGGTACGTGATATTAAAAAAGCAAAAGAATATTGGATGGAGGCAAAAAATGAGATCGTTTCATGATTATAATGTAGAAAAATTAAAAATACCTAAAGAATCGTCACTTTATCTAACTGAAGCACTTCATGACTTTGAACAAGATCATGATATGAATAGTTTTTTAAAAGCCTTACGCGATGTAGCAGAGGCGCAGGGTGGTATTGGACAGTTGGCAAAACGGACGCATTTAAATAGGCAAAATCTTTATAAACTTTTGTCAGCAAAGCGCCAACCCAAAATAGAAACACTGGGCGTTATTCTTGATGGATTAGGTTTTAGGCTTAATATTGTTCCAAAAGAGGACGTTATTAGTCTCTAGTATATTTAGTACCACTCATCAGGATAGTTAAACGTTCTTGCGCGTCTCTTTTTCTTCTTTCTTGGTCTTTTCTGACTAATTCATAAATATTTTCCATCGGTTCCTGAGAGGTAGTCTGTTCAGTAACAGCCCGGTGATCTTCTTCGTGAAGAGAGGAGTGAGAAGAAGCATCAGAACGTTCCGATGAATTTCCTTGTGATAAAGTTCCTAGAACTAAAAAACAGGATAAAATATAATGTATTTTCATAGTTAATTGCCTTTTAATGTATTTATAAGTATATTATAAGATGATTTTATTTTTTTGCAAGCAACATTATATAATTCTTATTTTGTTTTCCTCCTGCAATAATGCCAATTACTGTAATTTGTCCGTTCACAATATCTAGCGTTAAAATTGGCCCTCCACTCATTCCACCAGATGTAGGTGCATGGTGTTCATAAATTTTAATGCCAGGTGAATATCCTGCTATTGTTTCCTCAGGACTTTTTAATGAGATTTTTGACGCTGTCCTTGTAAAAGGGGCTATTTTATTTTTCATAAAGGGATTCAATTTTTCTGAGAAAGGAAGATATGATATTATTGGATAGCCGAGAGCATAATAAACAAAGCTTTTTTCGGCAGGAGTATTGATATTAACTTTATCTGAATCTTCAAAATGATCATCAGGTTTTTCAACTTCACAAGTTACAATATCCTCTTTGAAATTATCATCATTCATTAATTCCGTATCAGAAATTGTCACACTATCGCTACCTTTTAAAGTGCCTTTTTTTATTTTATAGAACCCAGTAAATTGACCACCTATAACAGACGCTTCCATGTTTTCTATAAATTTGTTGTTGAAATATTCATTTCTCTTTATCCTAATTTGGGTATCTGCATCACTTGTATCGTCTAATGCTGTGATATTTTCATACTCACCTCTGCTAAACTCTGAATTGTCATTAATCCATTTAGGCCATCCTGTTTCAGGATCTAAATTATTTGATGTTATAAAATAAAAATCACTATTATCTGAATCTTTAAAATTGTGTTTGCAGGTTGTTAAGTTACCCTTTACTATCATACCGCTACCGAGATACACTTGCATATGCGGGATCAAAAGTCCCAAGATGCTGTTCTGCTTTATAGAACCTGTGTGAAGAAATGGCGCCAAATCTTGACTACAGGCTTATGCCAAAGTAAGCAACAGGCTTTCCATTTCTTCTCCGTTCAACGAAAGCTTATCATCAAACGGATCACTATTTTAAGATACAAGTATGTTTGTCTATTGTTAATGGCTCTATCTTTTGACTTTCTTAGTGGTTCTGGAAAATTATCCATTGAGAAGCCGCCAATAATAGAAGAATATGCCAGGCATCAATACTATACCAATATATTTGATGCCATAAAAAGGTACCAAGGCAGTAACGATAAATTAAGTATTGTCCCTTTTTTAGAAGAAATGCCTAAAAATTTACCCGTTTTATATTGTAAGCACATAAAAGGTTTTTTGCAGGATACCAAAAAAATAATACTAAGCAAAAATGATGCCCAATACCTCTCTACAATAGAAGAACTAATTGCTATATATGGAATAATGGAAAACATAGCTGAAAGAGAAGAAGTTGAAAAAATTTATAAAAAATATGGCACAATTCTTATGGCAGATCAAATTGATATGCCATTTGGTGGTTCTTTAGGGAGAAATGCTAATGAAATGCCTTATGAGCTACGTGCTATAGAAGGAGCAGAAGCTAAGTGGCCTATTATTCAAGAATACATTGCTAATCATGTTGGTCGTATTTTTACTGTATATACAAATCCAGAAAATAATCAAAAATCTATAACATATCTCGGTAGGGCTTTGTTCGGCAGGGTCTTGAAAGTTGAGAATTTCTAACTATTTTGTTAA
>CAZTIE010000113.1:0-4829 GCA_964613645.1 uncultured Verrucomicrobiales bacterium | reverse complement strand
TGGTTCAGCAATATTTAGTTTAAGGTGTTGCACTTCAGTTTAGAACAGGGGTAGTACAGTTCTTTAAAACAGAGTGGGCTGTTTCAATACTTACAAATGGTTTAGAAAGTGTGAAATTTAATATTATAAGTAAGCCTCTTTTAATTTCATCCGGCAACGCTGATTTTTCTTGAAGCTCTTTTTGATTGACTTCTCTCATATGATCTAGGGGCGTTTTAGGCTCTCCTGCGTCACCTTGATCTGGCATTGCACAAAACCCCTTAACCATCATGACACTTAATACTAAAAATAACTTTTTCATTATACCTAATCCCTCTATATTTTTTTTACCATAACACAAAATAGACACATACATCAAGAAAAAAAACAAATAGTGTCAAAAGTCATTTGTTAACAAATCTTTAACAAAACCGCCTCATTTAATGAAAAATTTAATAAAATTATTTATATACCCCTTGATTTGATATGTACTTCCGTGAAAACATATTTATATAGGGTTTATTATTCAGATTCACATGCCGTTTCCTTACAATAGTCCACTGCACAATACTAGCTTCAGTGAACCTGTACCCGATTTAAAAGATATTTTATTCCATTCAGACATGGATTCTGGAACGTTAACGCCAACGTGGATGTTAAAAATGGATGATGTCTTTGAAGATATCTCAGAAATGGAAGTGGATGGCGAAACAATGTTTAACCCTTGTTTTGGGTTTAAAATGTTTGCACGTCGTCAAGTAAGCGGCTATCGTATGACACAAAACTATGCCAATTCACGCGTTCATCATTCACGCATCTGGTTTATCGTACCCCTTGATAACAGTACACCAACCCTTTTTAACTATATGCATAATGGGAAAATAATTGAATCAACCTCTATTGTGCGTCTTATTAATATTGGTGGTGAGGAATATAACCAGATTATGTGGCAAGCAACTTTTGAAAACTCTCACCTAGAACATGTTGAAATTATACGTGATTACGTTATGATTGCCTTGTCTGTGTCAACAGGTGAGCAAAAAGTCTTTAAATATAATAAAGATGGCACAAAAGGTGGTCAAGCGGTGTCTAGTTATGATTATGCAACGAATACTGGCGAAAAAGAATAAACACTAAACCTGTTTATTTAAGAACATCACTCTGGAGTTACTTTTTAAGGACTTTTCCTTATGCGCATTCAAATTATTGGCCCCTTAGAAGGTTACGGAACCGAAGCTGCCAAAATGGCTATGGATAAAGGTGCGCAAGTTTTTTCTTGTATGAGTATTGAGGAAAGTTTAAGCAATTTACGAAAAGATAGTAATTGTGACTTAGTCCTTGTGGACGTTAGCCTGGATATAAAAACGTTTATAAAATCTTTAAAAGAAGAACGATTTCACCTTGATGTGGTTGGATGTGGAATAAAACCAGATCCCAAAAAGGCAGCGGTCGCCATTCGTGCAGGTGCTAAAGAATATATTCCACTTCCTCCAGATCCACACATGATAGCAGCGTTATTGCAATCAATATCCCCCCCACCGGAACAATCTATTATTGCAAACGACCCTGCAATTAAAAGGGTATTAGAACTAGCCGATCGTATTGCCCCTAGTGAGGCTAATGTTTTACTTACAGGCAAATCTGGAACTGGTAAAGAAGTTGTAGCCAACTATATTCATCAAAAATCAAAAAGACATCAAAACCCCTTTATTGCCATAAACTGTGCCGCAATACCGGATAATTTATTAGAATCAGAGCTATTTGGCCATGAGAAAGGTTCCTTTACCGGTGCGCTTACACAACGCATTGGAAAATTTGAATCTGCAAATGGAGGCACCCTCCTGTTAGATGAAGTTACAGAAATGCCCCTACAGATGCAGGCAAAATTACTACGTGCCATCCAAGAAAAAATTATCGATCGCGTTGGGGGGACAAAACCAGTTTCAGTTAACATAAGGATCATTGCAACCAGTAACCGTGACATATTAGAAGCCATCAAAAATGGTGATTTTAGAGAAGATCTTTATTATCGATTAAATGTTGTGAATCTGGCTCTACCGACATTAAAAGAAAGGCCTACTGATATTATTCCACTGGCCAAATATTTTATCCAAAAATACGCAAAAATCAATCAAATTAATGTAAAGGAATTATCGATAACGGCTGAACAGGCCCTGCTTAAATGGCCGTGGAACGGAAATGTTCGCGAATTAGAGAATTTAATGCACCGCGCTATTCTTCTTGCAGATGAAAAAATTCAACCAACAGATATATTTGGTTATGAATACGTCGAAACAACAGAGTCCACTATCACTGATAATTCACAGATAGAAACTAATGGCCTTATCGGAAAAAGCATCCAAGATGTTGAGAAAGAACTGATATTGCAAACTTTACACCACTGCACAGGGCGCAAAAATAATGCTGCAGAAATTTTAGGCATTTCGATTAGAACCCTTCAAAATAAGCTTAAAGAATATGAACAAAGTGCGTCTTTATAAAGGGTAAAAATTGATGGCCGACAGTATTAACCTTTCAAGCGAAAAAGGTACATCAAATGGTTTTGATTTAGCTGCCCTCAGCCAACGTACTGATTTAATGTTTGCTTTAGCTTTTATGGCTGTTCTTGCGGTTTTAATTATGCCACTGCCAAAATTCATGTTAGATGGTTGTCTTGCAATCTCTATTGCGTTTTCTTTTATGATATTAATGACAGCCCTATTTATTGATAAGCCTCTAGAATTTTCATCCTTTCCAACTATTCTTCTCGTCTCCACCATGCTGCGGCTGTCCTTAAATGTTGCCTCCACACGACTTATTTTAAGTCACGGTCATGAAGGAACAAATGCTGCTGGCCGTGTGATTGAAGCATTTGGCCACTTTGTGATGGGCGGTAATTTTGTCATCGGTATTATTGTCTTTATCATTCTACTGATTGTAAATTTTATCGTTATCACAAAAGGATCGTCGCGCATTGCTGAAGTTTCAGCCCGCTTTAGTTTAGACGCTATGCCAGGAAAACAAATGGCCGTTGATGCTGACTTATCATCTGGCCTTATTGATGAAGATGAGGCTAAACGTCGACGGAAAGAATTAGAGGGTGAAAGCAACTTTTTTGGTTCTATGGATGGTGCGGCAAAGTTTGTGCGCGGAGACGCCATTGCAGGGCTACTCATTACCATGATCAACATTATTGGTGGCATTATTATTGGTGTAGCTCAACAAGGTATAAGCTTAACAGATGCTGCGCACTCATATTTAATTTTAAGCGTTGGTGACGGTCTTGTCACACAAATACCAGCCATTATTGTATCCACATCTGCAGGTATGATGGTATCGAAAGCCGGTGTTGAAGGAACAGCAGATAAAGCCATGTTTCAACAGTTATCTGCCAATCCTTCTGCCTTGGGAATGAGCTCGTTCCTAATGGGGTGCATTGCTCTACTCCCCGGCATGCCTATTTTACCTTTTTTAGCACTCAGTGGGTTAACCGGGTTTGGCGCCTGGTTTATGAACGAAAAACAAAAAGGTGATCAAAAAACAATTCAAAAAAAAGAAAAAGAAAACAAAGCTAAGGAGACTGAAAAAGCTTTGAAGGCACAAATACAAGATGACATGTTGAATCCTGTGGATTCTATTCGTATTGAAATGGGATTTGGTCTTCTGTCTTTATTAAATGGCGATGCAAAAAGAAAAGCCTTATCTGAACAAATCAAAGTACTGCGCAAACAAATGCTTGGTGATATTGGTATTATTTTACCCTCCGTTCGCATTCAGGATAATTTACAATTAGATAAAGAAGCATACTCTATTAAAATTAAAGAAATAGAGGCCGGTTCAGGGTTGCTTAGACCAAACCATTATCTTGTCATGGATCCAGAGACGAATGATATAGATATTCCTGGTGAAAAAACTATAGAACCAAGCTTTGGTCTTCCTGCCCTTTGGGTTTCGGAGGAATATAAAGCTCAAGCAGAGGAAAAAAATTATACAGTGGTGGACCCAGCCATGGTTTTAGCAACGCATTTATCTGAAATTGTAAAAGATAATATTGGTGAACTTTTATCATATGGTGACGTTCAAAAAGTATTAGACCAAGTCCCTGAATCTTATAAAAAATTATTAGCAGATATTGTTCCAGTAAACATTACAGTTGGTGGCATTCAACGGGTGTTGCAGTCCCTTGTAAGCGAGCGTGTTTCCATCCGCGATATTGGTACAATTTTAGAAGGCATTGCAGAGGCAACTGGATTTTCTAAAAATACAGACGGCATAGCAGAACATGTTCGCCACAAACTGTCACGCCAAATTAGCTTTGGAAATTTAGATGACAATGGCGTTTTGCCAGTTCTAACTCTAGCACAAGAATGGGAAGAAGCCTTTCACCGTTCGTTAGCGGGCGATAATGAAAACAGATATCTTGCCATGGCACCGACTGAATCACATTTATTCATGAAAAACGTGGCTAATGAATATGATCGCCTCACCATGATTGGGGAAATGCCAGTACTTATTACCAGCAGCCCCATACGTATTCATGTCAGGTCTTTAACAGAGCGTGTTCGTCCGGCTATCCAAGTGATGAGCCAAAACGAACTACACCCTAAATGTAAAATTCGTAATTTAGGCCAAATTAATATGGGTTAATGATTCTTAGGCTTCATGGAACCCACCATACGCCCACCTCTTCTTTGATTAACGTGGTTCAACGTCAACACCTTGACTTTGAACATCAGAAAAACCAAGGGCATTTAACTCAGCATACATTTTTGCAACAATATTATCCCAGCATTTATCATATATAGTCATTCCAAAAATAAACAACCTGTTATATAATGAAATAAAAAAGA
>CAZTIE010000112.1:0-4865 GCA_964613645.1 uncultured Verrucomicrobiales bacterium | reverse complement strand
GGACGTGATTTAGAAGATGGTGAGTTAAGTTTTGGCTTGTACGGCATTTGAAACAGTGATTGTTTTTAAAGTATGCTAACAAAATAATTAAAAGTTCTCAACTTTCAAGACCCTGCCGAATACAACCCCGTAGAGGTTGATTTACCTAATTTCTGATTCATGCAACACACCCTCCATCACCCAACAAAGACAAAATAAGACTTTTTCAAGGAAAAGTGGTCACCTTATCATATTATTGTGTTGCTTCAGATATATTGAGTGTCTTGAGTTTTCTGTGCAAAGCAGATCGTTCCATACCAATAAACTGTGCTGTTTTGGTGATATTTCCTGAAAATCTACTCACCTGAGCCTGTAGATATTCTCGCTCAAAGATTTCACGTGCCTCTTTAATGGGCAGCACAACAATCTCAGAATTTGAGGCCAGGGTATTCATGTCCGTTTCTTGCTTCATGAGCGATGGCAACATATCAAAAGTTATAGGCCCCCTGCCTTTTCCTTGAGCTTCAATCAAAGCACGCTCCACAATATTTTTAAGTTCTCTTAAATTTTTAGGCCAGCTATAATTTTGTAAATACGCAATAGAATCTTCAGTAAATTGACGTGCTTGCGTTCCATCACGGGCCGTATGTTGCTCACTTATAGCACGCACGATATCATGCAAATCTTGAGGCCTTGATTTTAGATCTGGTATCGTAATATTAAACACATTTAATCTATAAAACAGGTCTTCTCTAAAATCACCCTGCTGAATAAGATCCGTCATATTTTCAGATGAACCCGCCATAAAACGTACATTAATAGAAACCTTTTCATGCGATCCTAGTCGTGTAAAACTTTCCTCAATAAGAGTTTTTGTAATTTTTGCCTGTAATGGTAAAGGCAGCGATGTAATTTGGTGAAAATATAACGTTCCTTGATGCGCTTGTTCCAATAAACCAATACGACGTGCATTCTCAGAATTTGTAATATCCACACCAAATAACTCTGCCTCAATTTGACTAGGGTGAAATTGCTCACAATTAAAAACAACAAATGGTTTATCTTTACGAGAAGAGTTTTTATGAATCTCTTTTGCAAGAGCTTCTTTCATAGAACCTTTAGCCCCTGTTAAAAATACGCGCCAATTATTGCTTGCTGCTTTTGTAACATTTTGACGCAGTTTACTAATCGCATTACTAGACCCAACTAAGTTTAGATTCTTTCCAATATATTTTCGTGTAATTTCTTCATTTTCACGTTTTAAACGAGATGTTTCAATGGCCCGTTCAATTAAAATTAGGAGTCGTTCTGATTGAAATGGTTTCTCAATAAAGTCATACGCACCTTGTTTAATAGCAGAAACAGCCGTTTCAATTGTTGCATGACCGCTAATCATAATCACAGGAACATAAGGATGATCACGTTTAATTTGGGATAGAATTTTCAATCCATCACGCTCGCTATCACCTAACCATACATCAAGAATAACAACATGCGGCTGACGTGTTTGAATTTGCTCTAAGGCTTTGACACCGTCTGCAGCTTCACGCGTTTCATAACCCTCATCAGATAATATCCCCGATATCAATTCTCGGATATCTTGCTCATCATCAACAACTAAAATATCATGTGCCATTTACGCGCCCTTTTTTTTGAAAATTATTGTGACCATTGCACCACCCATTGGGCTTCTTCCTAAGTCTATTATACCTTGATGGTCTGTGACAATTTTTTCAACAATTGCAAGCCCAAGCCCCGTGCCCTTTTCGCGCGTTGTATAATAAGGCTCCATCAATTTTTCGGGGCTTAAACTACTAAATCCTGGTCCATTATCTTCTATGCGAATGATAATTTGTTTATTCTCCACACCTAACTGTACACGAATAATAGGGTTTTTGATACTATTTTCTACTAGCGCATCAATGCTGTTTTGAATAAGATTGATAAAAACTTGTGTTATTTGTTGCGGATCACAATGAAAATCTAAAAATTCTATTGTTATTTTTTCCTCAAAAAATATTCGATCTTGCCCGTTCGACTCAAACATGACAGCTGCTTTTAACAGGGCAACCAAATCCTGATTATCCATTTTAGCTTCAGGCATACGGGCAAAGTTAGAAAATTCACGAACCAAATTTCCAATATGCCCTACTTGGCGAATAATCGTATCAATACATTTTTCAAACACAGAATCATCACCTAATATTTTTAGGTAACGCTTTTTAAGGCGCTCTGCTGATAACTGTATGGGTGTTAAAGGGTTTTTAATTTCATGTGCAATTTTACGCGCAATATCAGACCACGCCGCTTGTCTTTGACTAAGAATAATTTCTTGTTGTTGTCGTTTTAATTGTGAAACCATGGTATTAAAGGAATTTACAAGAACGTCCAATTCATTGTTAAAATGTTCTCCTTTAACCTGCACGTTAAGGTCACCAGAACTAACTGTTTGCGCTGCATCAATTAGGTTTCCAATTGGCCGAATCATTCTATTTGCAATACCCAGACCAACCCACATTGCAGCACATAATAACAAAAGAGTTATAACAACAAATAAAATAACAAAATTAATTTCAAACCCTGATCGCTCTTGCTCCATTTCATTATATAAAGAAACAGCTTCTGCATTTTGCTGAACATGCCTTAAAATTTTTTTATCAACAACACGCCCCATAAACAGATAAATATCCTCATCTGAATCTAGCAAAACAAGTGCGCGCAACCTATCCTTATCAGCGCGCGTTGTCCAGCCACGGGCTTTAGCGCGTTTAAAATCTTGCTTTGTAATTAGCCCAAGCTCTAAGGCAAATGTCAGTTGCGACTTCCCTAAAATGCGGTCATTTTTTGTTAAAACAAGACATTCACTGAAAGATAATTTATCTTCTAACGCTGTAAGTTCTGCATCAAAGGCATCCCGATCATTTTTTAATAAATCAAGCTTAGGCTTTAATACTTGCGCCACTTGCTCTGCTTCCAAGCCCAGGTTACGTTCATGCTCTGCAACGTATGCATTAATGACAGCACTTGATTCTTTTAACGCATTTTTAACAGGCTCACCAAACCACGCTTGTACACCAAGATTAAAAAATAAACTGGCAAAAATGGCGACCAAAAGTCCGGGTACAATAGAGGCAAACGCAAATAGAGTAAGTGTTTGGCTATGAAGTTTTGAACCAGATAACCCCTTTTTTCTATCCATCCATACGGTTATCAATCGCTTGGCAATAACAATAAATAAAAGAAAGAGTAGTGATAGGGGAACGTATAGTAATGTTAAGTTAATAGGGCTTCCCTGATTATATACGGACTGTTTTTTGATACCAAAATAAGTAAACACACCAGCTATGAGGGCTGCAATCAACAACGTATAAGGTAAGTAATGAGAGATGCGATGCTTCACATAAAAATTACGCCACCAAGCCAAAAAGGGGTTATAACGCTTTCCCCAAATCATATTTAGGACACTTTCTTTAAGATGTGTATTTTATCAGACTTATTGCCATCACATAATTCAAGGGCAATCATTTTTTTACGTAATGTATTTCGATTCATACCTAAAATTTCAGCAGCTTTTCGTTGATTATTATCTGTTAACTTTAAGATTTCACTAATTAACGGTCGCTCTACCGTTTGAATAATATTTTCATATAAATTCGATGCAGGTGTCTGCCCCTTTAAACTTTTAAAATATTCTTGCAAACAAGTGGTAATCAACTTTGATAAATTTTTGTTTTCTTGCCCCATGCGTTACATCGCTCGCTTATATATGGTCACTAAAAAAAGAATCTATTAAATCTACAAGTTCTTGTGCACTTTGCGTTTGATTAACAGATACACGGAACTGAGCAGAATTAATCAGTCCTTTACTGTACCACGCCATATGCTTACGAGCAATCTTTGATCCCGCTTCACTGCCATAATGTGACAGTATGGATTCTAAATGTTCTTTAATAATAAAATATTTTTCTTTCAAAGTTGGATCAGGTATCTTTTCACCTGTTTTTAAATAATGATTTATTTGGTTTAAAAACCAAGGCCTACCGTATGTACCGCGACCAACCATCACGCCATCAGCACCACTTTGATCTAACAGATCTTGTGCGTCTTCTTCTGTGACAACGTCCCCATTTCCAATCACAGGAATTTTTACCATATCTTTGACGGTTCGAATAAAGTTCCAGTCTGCTTTTCCATTATACATTTGCGCGCGGGTGCGTCCATGAATCGTTAGCATTTGAATGCCATGATCCTCCGCTATTTTGGCAAGTTTTGGGGCATTACGATTTTCCAAATTCCATCCTGTGCGCATCTTTAAGGTAACAGGAATTTTAACGGCATTCACTGTTGCTTCTATAATTTTTGACGCTAATATTTCATCCTTCATTAAAGCAGAACCAGCATAGCCATTAACAATTTTCTTAACAGGGCACCCCATATTAATATCAATTATTTCAGCCCCCATATCTTCATTTAGTTTTGCAGCCCTTGCCATCACATCTGGACAACAGCCTGCTAATTGTACAGCACATGGTTTTTCTGTGTGTGATTTTTCAACCATTTTCATTGTACGTTCTGTTTGCCGAACCATTGCTTCTGAGGCGATCATTTCAGATATAACAAGCCCTGCGCCCATTTTTTTGACAAGAACACGAAAAGGCATATCCGACACACCAGACATAGGTGCCAAAATAACATTATTTTCTAATTTGATATTTCCTATTTGGATAGACATAGTACCTAAAAATAAATGGTGGATATAAAGACTATTACTAATCTAAGCACTACACTGTATAAATTCAAGAAAATTAGTTTTATTATGAGATCTTTGCATAACCTTTGCGCTAATATTTTTTCGTCATTATAGTGGATTTTCTGTTAACGTTCTT
>CAZTIE010000111.1:0-4937 GCA_964613645.1 uncultured Verrucomicrobiales bacterium | reverse complement strand
AATTAACAATTGATGACACCATTAAATCATATGGTTTGTTTTTGGAATGACTATAACTATCAGATAGTTTTTTTATTAATTTTTTGTTAGTGATTATGCTGTAAGATTTTATTATGTACTTAAAAAGTAAAAAATCTTTTTTATCATTCAATTCTAATGAGAAGAAAATTATGAAAAACAAGAATGATTTAGCTAAGGTTCCAGAAGTCACCTTAATGTTTTGGATCATTAAAATCGCTTCTACAACACTAGGAGAGACTGGAGGGGACTCAGTTTCGATGTCTTTAGGAGTTGGGTACCTTGTGGGAACGGCTATTTTTTCAGGCATATTTTTGTTAGCCGTGTCGGTTCAAATATACCAAAAGAAATTTCATCCTGTTATCTATTGGATAACTATAATTGCTACAACAACTGTTGGGACGACCCTGGCAGATTTCGTAAATAGATCTATTGGAATTGGGTATACAGGTGGGACTCTTATTTTAAGCTCTTTCTTAATGGCCTCTTTATTTATCTGGCATAGAACTTTAGGAACAGTGTCCATTAATACAATTGCAACATCAAAACAAGAGATTTTTTATTGGATTACAATAATGTTTTCACAAACATTGGGGACCGCTTTGGGAGATTGGACAGCAGACTCTTCAGGACTTGGGTACCTTCTTTCTGCTGTCGTCTTTAGTACAAGCCTAATGATTGTTGCTGGTGCTTATTACTGGAGCTCTTTTTCCAGAACACTGCTTTTTTGGGCAGCTTTTATTCTAACAAGGCCACTTGGAGCAGTTGTGGGTGATTTTTTAGATAAGCCAGTGAGTCATGGCGGATTAGACCTCAGCCGCTATTCGGCATCTTTTATCCTTCTTCTTTTTATTGCGTTATGCATTAAGTTTTCCCCAAGCAACGCGGCTCAGAAATCTCATTAATATATTTAGTTTCTGATGAACGTTAGAGAGGGATTTACAACCTGTCAATGCTGGAGTGCTCCGTACGTGGTATCTAGGCTAAGCTCACAAAGGCCGTAACCACCTACAATTCTACCGGCCACACAAAGACTGGGACAACTTAACGTCTATCGAGCATCTGAAAGACTTAAATCTGTATCATTTATGCTGAACCTGCACACCGTTTTTTCTTGAGTCCTGAGGGCAAGTAACGTATTTTAAAGGTGTATATTAAGTTTATAAAGAAGGTTTTATCTTGAAACGCGTTGTTGTGACTGGTCTCGGTTTGGTATCTCCCCTTGCGAATGGGGTTAATAATTCATGGGAACGTATTGTTTCGGGAAAGTCTGGTATTGCAAAGTTAGAAGGTTTTGATATTGATGATTTAGCTGTTCAAATTGGTGGTCAAGTTCCAACGAAAGTCGATGATTCTGTTGATGAGCATTCGCCGTTTTTTAATCCTAACGCTTATATAGAAAAACGCGAACAAAAGATGATGGATAAATTCTGTCTTTTTGCAATGGGTGCAGCGCATCAAGCCATTCAAGATTCTGGCTGGAAAGCTGAAACTGAAGAGCAACAAGAAAGGACTGGCGTTTTAATTGGCTCTGGAATTGGCGGCTTGGAGACCATGTATGATACGAGTGTCAAATTGCATGAACGCGGCCCTAAACGGGTTAGCCCATACTTTATTGTCTCCATACTGGCTAATATGCCATCTGGCCATGTCGCTATTAAATATGGTTTTAAAGGTCCTAATCATTCTTGTGTAACGGCTTGTGCTACAAGTACGCATGCAATTGGGGATGCAGCCCGTATTATTATGATGGGGGAGGCTGACGTTATGGTAACAGGAGGTGCGGAAGCTGCTTTAAATCGTCTTGGCCTTGCGGGGTTTTCAGCTTGTAAAGCACTTGCTAATGGGTATAATGACAACCCTGAAAGTGCTTCTCGTCCTTGGGATAAACAGCGTGAAGGGTTTGTCATGGGTGAAGGTTCCGGCATTCTTGTTCTTGAAGAATATGAACATGCTAAAAAACGTGGTGCTAAAATATATGCTGAATTTGTTGGTTATGGTATGTCTGGGGATGCCTTCCATTATACAGCACCACCTGAAGACGGTAATGGTGCTCACCGTGCCATGAATAATGCTTTGAAATTTGCAAAACTAAACCCAGAATCTGTTGATTATATTAATGCACATGGTACGTCGACACCACTTGGGGACAGGGCTGAAGTTAATGCCGCTAAAACAACATTTGGTGATCATGTTTATAAATTAACAATGTCTTCGACAAAGTCTGCAACAGGACATTTGCTTGGTGGAGCGGGTGGAATAGAGGCTATTTTTTCTATACTTTCTATGCATCATGGTCTTATTCCTCCAACGCTTAACCTTGACAATCCAGACGATGGTTTTGATTTAAATTTTGCAGCCCTTACAGCACAAGAGAAAAAAATTGATGTTGCGATGTCAAATTCCTTTGGTTTTGGTGGTACAAATGCTAGCCTAATCTTTAAAAAGGTATAACGATCGGGTTTAAGTATATGACAAAAAAAAAAGACACTGCGCGAAAAATCATCGCACATAACAAGCGTGCAAAATTTGACTATGTCTTGATAGAGACTATTGAAGCTGGACTTATTTTGACAGGATCAGAGCTTAAATCTATACGTGCTGGAAAAGTTAGCTTAAATGAATCTTATGCTGGCGAAATGAATGAACATATTTATCTTATTAACGCCAATATTGCACAATATCCACTTGCTAAAAATTTTAATCATGAAGAACGACGGCCCCGTGCATTGTTAATGCACAAAAAACAGCTAAACAAATGGTTGGGTGCGATTCGTAAAAAGGGACTCACACTTGTTCCAGTGTGCCTTTATTTTAATGAACGGGGCATTGTTAAGCTTGAGATTGCTCTTGGTAAAGGAAAGGCCATGCAAGATAAACGCGCAACGATTAAAGAACGAGACTGGAACCGTGATAAAGCACGTATCTTAAAAGGAAGTACGGATTAATGCGCCATCAGGCATCTATTGATAAAATACAAAAGCTACCCAGTATCGTACAAACGATTCAAGATTTTAAATTATTAAAACACAAAGGGTTTAGTAAAAGTCTGGGGCAAAATTTTTTGACGGACTATAACGTTATACAAAAAATTGTGAGTTTTTCTGGGAACTTATCTGACAAAATTGTTCTTGAAATTGGATCGGGTCCTGGTGGTTTAACGCGCGCTATTTTAGAGCATAATCCAAAGGAATTGCATGTAGTTGAAATGGATCCAGAATGTATTACTGTTCTCGAGGTTCTTCAAAATGATTTTCCACAAATTCATATTCACCATCAAGATGCCCGGACGTTTGATATAAAAAATATTGCATCTGAGCAGAATAAAATTCATATTGTTGCTAATTTACCCTATAATGTGGGTACACCGCTTTTGATTGAATGGCTTAAAACTGTTGATTTTATCGATGACATGACATTGATGTTTCAAAAGGAAGTGGCTGATCGTATAACGGCTAAGGTGAATACAAAACAGTACGGACGGTTATCCATTATTAGCCAATACCTTTGTGGAGTGGAAAATTGTTTCCATTTGCCACCCCATTTGTTTACGCCAGCACCGAAAGTGGATTCTTGTGTTGTGTATTTAAAACCTTATGCAAATGTAGATACCGTTCTTTTGCCAATGTTAGAACAATTAGCAGAAAAAGGTTTTGGTCAGCGCCGAAAAATGATTCGCAGTAGTTTGAAAGGCATTGTCAGAGAAGAAGAATTACAAAAGTGTGATTTAAAGCCAACACTTAGGGCAGAAAACCTAACATTAGAAGATTTTATTAATTTAGCAACAGTACTAAAAAGAGGGCACAATGCACAATAAACAAAAAGTTCACTATGTGATATTGCTATTATCAGGCGTTATTATTGGGACATTATTGCTGCCCTGTTTTAATGCACTAAATCCGGTGTCAAAATTTGAACAAAAATCAGGGGGTAGTATGAAAAGATTACATAATAAAATTGCACTCGTGACAGGTGGCAGCCAAGGTATTGGTGCTGAAACGGCAAGAATGATGGCAAAAGAGGGTGCCTACGTTATTGTGACAGATATACAAGATGATACAGGTCAAGAAATTGCTAAAGAAATAAAAGGTGAGTATCACCATCTTGATGTGAGTTCAGAAACTGAGTGGAAAACGCTTGGTGAAACTATAGAAAAAAAACATGGCCGTTTAGATATTGCCTTTAATAATGCTGGTATTATTGGCTTTAATGAAGATTTAGGCCCACAAGACCCTGAAAATATTAGTTTGGAGAGTTGGCATAAAATTCATAGTGTGAATTTGGATGGTGTTTTTTTAGGCTGTAAATATGAAATTGTACTCATGAAGAAAAATGGTGGGTCAATCATTAATATGTCATCAAGGTCAGGTGTTGTTGGTATCCCAGGTGCTGCAGCGTATGCATCTAGCAAAGCTGCTGTGCGCAACCATACAAAGACTGTTGCTCTTTACTGTGCAGAGAAGAAATATAACATTCGCTGTAATTCTGTGCATCCTGGGGCAATTTTAACACCTCTTTGGGACCCTATGCTGGGTGCAGATGAAGTTGCACGTAATAAAGTTATTGCACAAATTGCAGGTGGCGTGCCTTTGGGACATATGGGGAAACCTGAAGATGTCGCCTATGCAGTTGTTTACCTAGCATCAGATGAAGCTAAATATGTAACAGGAACAGAATTAACACAAGATGGCGGTATTTTAGCCGGTAGTACTGCAGGCCCTAAATAAGAATTTTTTTTCATGCAATTAAGAATTTGTTAAAGATTTCTTGATACTATAGCAATAGAGCAATAATAGCTTGAGAGAATCTCACCTGGTGGGGAAGGATTAAGTGCGATCCTTTGGCGACAGTTACATCTGTAGTGAATACAGAGATAATATTCTTGAACCTAGAGTAAATGTACAAGACATAGAATTCAT
>CAZTIE010000110.1:0-5071 GCA_964613645.1 uncultured Verrucomicrobiales bacterium | reverse complement strand
ATCCGTATCCTTTCTCAATTTATAAATGGCTTGAAGGTCAAAGCGCAAACCATTTGACAATTGATGACACCATATTAGAATCTATAGCACTTCAACTGGCAAATTTTCTTAAAGAATTGGAGCTCATAGATGAAGTTGATGGTCCAACTCCAGGACAACATAACTGGTGGCGCGGCGATCATATTAGCATTTATGACAAAGGAGCTAGGGAGCAAATTGCTCACTTGGCAGATGTTATAGATCGTAATGAAGCTCTCGATTTATGGATAAAAGCATGTGCTACAAAATGGCATAAACCATCTGTATGGATTCATGGTGATTTTTCTAGTGGGAACATACTTATCAAAGATAATAAATTATCAGGAGTTATTGATTTTGGTGGTATGGGGATTGGGGATCCAGCATGTGATCTCGTCATTGCATGGACTTTCCTGAAAGATAAATCGCGGTCAATCTTTAAAGAATCTATCGATCTAGACGATGCTACTTGGCTGAGAGCAAAAGCTTGGGCTTTATGGAAGGCAACCTTTGAACTATGCCAAATTAATGATAAAAATAGTAATGAAGCACGGCTGCAGAAAAATATTATCAGTAGTGTTCTAAATGATAGGGATTAAAAATGCAGAAAAAGAAATTATGTTTAAAGCTGATATTACTGAAAAAGACATGTTTGAAATGGTGGATGACCTGCAACCATAAAAAGGTTTTTGTAAAATGAGTAAAATTATATTGTTAAATGGTGCCGGTTCAAGCGGTAAAACATCAATTGCAAGGTCTATTCAACACTTGAGTGATGAACCCTGGATCACTTTTGGCATTGATACCTTTATTGAAATGACGCCTTATCCAGTGGAGGGTAAAAAAAATATAGAATACTTTTCTTTTATTCCAGGAAAGAATGATAGAGGACCAACAACGCGCGTTGACACGCAAGAAAACGGGAAAAAACTATTTAGTAGTATGGCTTATTTTGCAGAAATATTAGCAAACAAAGGTAACAATATAATTATAGATGAAGTGATTTTTGATGACGAACACCTTAAATCTTATATTCGTCAATTATCGCATCATACCGTTTACTTTATTGGTATTTATTGCGACTTAAATGTTATGCAAAACCGTGAAATTTTGCGACGTAATCGAACAATTGGGCTTTCCAATGATCAGTATGACCGTGTACATAAAGGTTTAAGAGAGTATGACCTTACTATAAATACAAATGAATCAAATTTTTTTGAAAATGCTAAAGAAATTTTGCATTTCATAGATAATAATCAACCTAATGGTTTTGAGAGCTTGAGAAAGGGACTATGAATTCTTCAGTATGTATAAAAAACACATACTTGAGTATGATAGATTTAAACGGTTTATAGTGTATATATGTCAAAATTCATTTTAGAAACTGATAACAGGTTTTCTCACTTTGGTGATCGTAACGCTGACTATGCAGGAAGTGTTGTCAAAGCGCTTGCCAGTAGTAAATATGGTGTTAGTGATGTTTTACAGGTTCTTGGGCAACAAGAGAATCAGGATAAAGGTATAGGTGATTTAGTATCATCTATGGATGCTTATGTTGTGTCTGTGGATGCCCTTGCACCTAATATTATTGAAATCGTTATTCATGCACCGTTAGCGGCTAAAAATTTTGAACCGGGTCAGTTTTATAAATTGCAAAATTATGAAACATTTTCAAAGAAGGTGAATGATATTCCTTTGACGATAGAACCACTTGCTGTAACGGGCGCCAGCGTTGATAAAGATCAAGGTATTGTAAAAGTTATTTTACTTCAAAATGGGGCCTCTTCTAAATTTGTTTCTTACTTAAAGCCGGGAGAACCTGTTGTTTTAATGGGGCCAACAGGCGCACCTACAACTATTCCTGATAATTGTAAAAAAGTCTTATTAATTGGCGGTGGGCTTGGCAATGCTGTTTTGTTCTCAATTGGGCAAAAATTTAAGCGGGCAGGTGTAGAGGTTTCTTACTTTGCCGCTTACAAAAATAAAACAAGTATATTCAAAATAGATGAAATTCAAAGTGCTGCTCATCATATTACATGGATTTGTGAAGAGAAATTAGATGCTTCATTCCTATCAGATAGTCATAATCAAGAGCGGTTTTTTCAAGGTAATATAATTGATGCCTTGTCTTATTATAAGGGTGAATTAAATCAATATGATCATATGATTGTAATTGGCTCTGATAAAATGATGGAAGCTGTTGCAAAATTTAGGTTTCACGATTTTAAACAGCATTTTAAATCACAATCTTTTGCTGTTGCCAGTATTAATTCCCCCATGCAATGTATGATGCAAGGTATTTGCGGGCAGTGCGTTCAGGTGCAAAAAGACCCATCAACGGGCGCTGAACAAGTAGTCTTTAGTTGCGTGAACCAAGATCAGAATATGGAAACTGTTGATTTTAAATGCCTTCACACACGGCTTTCTAAGAATACCCTTCAAGAGAAAATTAATTTAGCCTGGTCCTCCTCTCTGTTGGATTGATATATCAGAGAAGTACAGCTAATGTGCCTTGCAAGCTATCTGGTATTTTGGTGTTTGTTATATTTTGACATCCACATATTATACTTTGTATGGCGGCCTAATTCTTTAAAGGTTATAGCAACATTAAACATGGCAGGTGGATATCCAAGTTTGGCAGCTGCTAAGTAGAAGTCATGAGCTAATGTAAGTGATTGTTGACAGCCATCTCCGCTATATAAGCTGTCAGCCATAGCTTTTTGTGCCATACCCTTTATATGATTATTACGTTGGCTATGCTCGATTGCTTTTAAAAAATAAAAATTGGCCAGCCCTGCATTTTTTTGAACAGCACCGCAAATATATAAATATCCATGTTGAAAGTAGGCTGCAGGATTGTCTTTAGCTTCTTGCTCTATTAAATACCGTGTTAATTCTTTTGTATTTTTATTATGGATATAGGTGCTTGTTTTTTTCTCTACGATATTATTGGTATCGCATGACCATACGCAGATATGTATTATGGGAAAAATATATTTAATGATTTTAAGCATTTAGTGTATTTTCTAAAATTTGCATATCTTTTGGTAAGGCGACATCAAAAGATAAGAAGTCGCCACTCATGGGGTGTGTGAAGCTTAAGTGTGCAGCATGAAGCGCTTGACGTGGAAAACCGACAACTTCAGTTGGCCACACATTTTTACGCGCTTTTGTTGACGATTTTCCATATAACGGATCCCCAATCATGGGTAGTTTGTTATGTAGGCAATGTACCCTTATCTGGTGGGTTCTTCCTGTATAAAGGGTAAACTGCATTTTAGAAATACGCTGATCTACTGGAATATTTTTACCATAAGAGGCGAGTAGGTTATAATGCGTATGTGCAAATTTGCCGCCATATTCGACAACAGCCATTTTTTGACGGTTGTATGGATCGCGCGCTATTTGTGTTTTTATGTCGCCTTCATTATGTTGTGGCATACCCCAGGTGAAGCCAATATATTGGCGCGACAACCCTTTTTCATTGCCCTTATCTTGAAACTGCTCTGCAAGACCGTTATGTGCCTTGTCGTGCTTTGCAATAACCATTAATCCTGATGTGTCTTTGTCTAGTCTATGGACGATACCAGGTCTTAAGACACCACCAATACCAGATAAGTCTGTGCAATGGTATAATAGTCCATTTACTAGGGTGTCATTATAGTGTCCTGCTGCGGGGTGAACGACGAGCCCTGCAGGTTTGTTCAGTACTAAAATATCAGTATCTTCATACACGATATCAAAATCTATTTTAACAGCTTGGGGTTCTGCTGGTACAGGCTTTGGTATTTGTATGGTATAAATTTCATCGCTGTGAACTTTATAGGATGCTTTTAATTTGTTAATGGTGCTGCATGTTACAGCACCCGTTTTAATCCACATTTGAATAAGGGATCGTGACTCATCCGGAAAATGTTGCGCAATAAATACATCTAGCCGTATGCCGTTATCATCGTGGTTTACCGCAAACGTTTTTGAGTCAGTCACATTATTTACTTTGGTTCGTTTTTGCTAGAGTAGCAGATTTTATGATAGCTTCACAGGACTGTCGTTTTGTTGGTTTAAATAAGCGATGATGTCTGCTCTATCTTGATCTTTTTTTAAACCCACAAAAGACATTTTAGTGCCTTTAATAAACTGTGTTGGCTTATATAAAAATTTATTTAAATTGTCGGTTGTCCATTTTTCTTGCCCTTTAAGGGTTGTAAGGGCGGCAGAATAAGAAAAACCATCTTGTGTTGCATAATCACGCATAACAATATCCCACAAATTGGGACCCACTTTATTCATGCCACCTTTGTTTGGGGTATGACATTGCATACATTTTTTAAACAGTTTTTCGCCATTTTCAATATTGGCATTTGCCAGTAAAGGAGTGATATCTGCAGGCCCTGTGGGTTGCGTGTTTTCACTGCTTGTCTGTACTTCTTCTACGTCAATAATAAATGACGGTTTACTAAGTGCTTTGGCATGAATAATTTTATGTGATGAAATGTCACCTATTTTTATTATAAGCAGTGAGCATAAAACACCTGCAATAATTTTATTCCATGTAAAGCTATCCATAAAAGACTCTTATATAAAATTTTACATATGTTTTAATATTAGCATATTAGAAAAATTTGCACACATCGAAAACATATATAGTCATTTTATCCTGTATATCTTACGATTTCGTTAATGATCAATAGGTTCTCTAAATACTTACCATCTTCATAAAATATTAAGATTTCCTCCGCTATTCTAAAAATCGAGCAATAAAAGCTTTAGAGAATCTCACCAGGTGGGGAAGGATTAAGTGCGATCCTTTGGCGACAGTTACATCTGTAATGAATACAGAGATAATATTCTCGAACCTAGAGCAAGTATCGCTTAACATCGAATTCATGTTTAGTATAGGCGCTCTGCATAAAGATGCAAACATCTTTATGACGCGACTTATTTGTGTCTTTTTTAAAAGACGATTTAAGGAGCAGGGGGAACTGTAGCTTCGTGGCGGCGGAGGTCGGTGGCAACAGCACTGTGGGATCGCCGCGGTGGCCCCATCAGAAAA
>CAZTIE010000109.1:0-5129 GCA_964613645.1 uncultured Verrucomicrobiales bacterium | reverse complement strand
CATGGAAGATAAAATTTCCTCTGTTCGCAAACGATCCGTCATATTTGTTGGAACAGATACAAAAGTTTGTGCACGCGATATTAAATTCACGACATTAGATTGCAAACTCTCCCGCGCCATTAAACGTAAGTTTTCTTGCAACAGTTTAGGAAAATTATCAACGTGACGTGATAAGAAATCGTCGAAGCTTTTTGCCATTTCATACGCTAAATCAATCATATTAGCGTCCCATCTGATCATGCGACCTTCAGGAATTTGATAATTAAAGCGCGTTGGTGCAGCCTCCGACATATAAGGTTCGCTAAATAGTGCTTCCAAAGAATCAGCTAAATCAAGAATACCTTGAGAGTATTTATGTTCAATCTTCTGTTTTTTCATCGGAGAAACAGGCATAGATGCTTTAAAGCCAACCAATGTTAAATTCAACACTTTTAATTGTGATTTCAAGTTTTCAAAACCAATTGCCGTTTGATCTACTAAGAATTGAGAAACATCTTTACCAAATAAACGTTCATTAGAATCTAACATATCAAAGACATCATTAAATTCTTTTCCAGGATTGAAATATTCTTTATCCATCCATGTTTGACCTGGTTCCCCTAAACAATGCTTACCGGACGCTAATTCAACACTAAATTTTCTAAAGGCTTGAATATCTGGAGAGCGCCTATTTTTAGTATTTGCAAGGGTTTGTAAAAAGTCATTCACACGCCCAGGAAAGCTTAGGCGATCTTCAACATTAAACATGCTATTTAAATAGTGTTGATACAATATACCCAATGTTTCACGCGCCATATTTTGGTACGGTGTCAAATCAATAGCCGGAAAAGGCATATTTGCAATTAAATTTTGAACCGTTGAATAATTGGATATAAATTCTTGTGGAAGGCGTGCATTAAAGGTGTATTCAACAAGTTCATCTAAATCACGAGCATCTGATGTTGTCTTTAAGCTATTAAATTTATAGATCATATTTTCAAGCTTAGATAAGTCTGTTACATAATTTTTAACAAGTCCCCACTCTTTGCCGGCAAGTGGCTTTAATAATAGCCCTAATGAATCGGAACGATCATTAGGTGTTGGGCGCATGTTCAAAAGTGTGCGTGCCTTAATAATAAGATCTGTATAAATTGTTTTAATAATAATTTGTTGATAAGAAACGCGTAAAGTTTCGTTCATGTCTTTACGAAGTGGGCTAAACCAAGATGCAGGAACAAAAATAGAGAAGAATGAGGTATTTTCCATTCTGTTCATCATATCAATAAATTCACGTGCATATGTATCAAAAACCATAGTAGATTGACCTGGCGTATTGATCTGAATTTTTTGCATTTCATATAGTAATGTATTCATCTTTTTAAGAACAGGCATCATATATGTTCGCTGTTCAACAAAGCGTTCGTAGGCATTGTAAAGACCTATTGATCCGATCACAGCAAACGCAAGCGTTCCCATTTTTGCAATATTGACACCGCGATTTATAGATATAATACGCCCTGATAAGGGTTTACAAAGTCCGGCTTCAAAAAAGATTTTCTCAGAAATAAGATCATCAATAAAGAACAATTTGCGGCGGTCTGGCGCCATAAGATCGCGTGTTTCTTTTATTTTTGATGCAGGTTCATTCGCATTTTCTGCAATATCATCAAAAGCGAAATTTTTAAATTGATCTATACCACTGTCACCAACAAAATAAAGCCCCCGAAACAAAGGTTTTTCTTGGTATGTATCTGGTTTAAAAATATTATTTACATACAGGCCCAGACGTTCTTTTAATGTTTCAACTTCAACTGGTAGTACGAACACACCATCACGTGTTTCATCTGGTTTTTTAGAAGATAAAATTTCCATCCGCAAACTGCTGAGGTTATCCAGTATTTTTGTAAAGGCCTCATCAATCCATTTTGAAGAAAAGGTTGTGGATGGGTTATAAGGTGACGACCAACCAAAAATATCTTGTCTATTTGCATGCGGAATTTCTGCACACATACTTTGAAAACCTGGTATAACATCACTTTTTGTAACAACAACATATACAGGAACCTTAACACCCAAATTATTTTGTGCTGCTTGTAATTTGTGCGCTAAAAAGTTTGCGCGATCATTAATTTCTTCTGTTGACAGACGGTATTTACCGTATAGTTCTTCAGCAGAAATAGTTAGGATCATACCATTTATAGGCCGTGATGCACGGTAACGGCTAAGTGAGATTAAAAGAGAGCGCCACCCCTTTTCATTTGACCCCGTTCCGCGAGCATTAATTAAGAAAGATCCTTTAATATCTAAAATAACACCGCGGTTTAAGAACCACCATCTGCAATCAGATTTTTTACCACCACCAAGATTGGGCGCGCCAACAGGTAAGTTTAAATTAGAGCCTTCCATTAGCCCAGATTTACCAGATTCTTCAGCGCCAATTAATAGGTACCACGGCAAGCGATATTTATAATTTGGAACATTTAACGAACCGCGTAAAAAGTCTAAAGCTCTCAAAAATGATTTTTCTAAGTCCGTTGCCTGCAAGTATCCCTTCTTAATTAAGAATTCGTTTACAGGAACACCAAGTGGTGGCAGAGTTTTTTCCTCAGACAATTTCTGATTTGGGTCTTTTGCAACATTTTGCGTAGCCATTTGCTTCTTCGCACCCTGACGCAGGCTCATAATAATAAGGACAACCGTTACAATAACGATAATCACCCCCAAAATTAATAAGATAATTATTAATGTTGGAAGAGACGACATGTTTGAAAAATATCGGTCCATACTTTGAAAAAAACTGTTTATATAAGACATTTTTAAATCACTTTATACAATTGTATGTTGTTGAGAGTAACGATAAATTTCACCTAGCGCGTCCCCCATTTCAGCTGCCAATTTGTGCCACACGACGTAACTTATAAATACATATACGGCAAAAATTGAAACAAATGTTGATACCCAAACTTTTAAATCTGGCAATCCTTTTCCGGGTGATTCAGATATTGTGTAGTCATATGGGTCTTCCCATAAGCGTTCGCGGCCCGGATAATGCAGTTCATTCCGTGTGCCTTTAATCATGACGTATAATTGATCACGGTACCAATCTAGCTGCTCTTGATCATCAACTTCTGTATAGCGCCCTTTAAAGCCCATAGAAAGCGCCATCAAATACACTTGCGCAAGCTCTGACCTGGATGGATCGTTTGACTTTAACAACAGGTCAAGGCGCTTAAAAAACTGTTCACCGGCAATTTGAGTTTTGAAAATTTGCGCTTCCATCAAAGCTTTACGCCACGCTTTAGCACCTGCCCAATCCATTGTTAAAAATGTTTCATCAGCTAAAGAAATCATCACATATTGCGCGTCACGAAAATAACTAGCCGTTGTGCCACCCATACCTTTAGAGGCTTGAAGTGCCTGATTTTCTAAAACCTCATGCAATTTTTTTTGAATTTTAGTAACAGCATTATCAAGCGCTTCAGCCGTTTCTTTGCCACCGCTTTCTTCAAATGTACGAAGTGCTTTTTCTTTTTGTCTCAGCACTTCATAATAAAATGTTTGAAAATTTTGCATAAAGATTGACGTCTTAAAAGAATAGTGCATCATATGATCCTTTCTATTTTAGAAAGTTTACAAGTCATAAGCTATGCCCCCTTTTTAACGTACAAAACAATTTCTGTTGGGCGCCTATCTGGATGATCTGCTGGATTAAAGATATTTATATTTTGTTCAAAATGAATATAGGCAGGATCATTTTCTAATTCCACCAATATAACGCCGCGACCTGGAATAAGTTGATACATATCACCTTCACGAATAAGTGAACGGCGTGCACCCGTGATACGTTTATCGCGCACAGAATCAATCGCGTCATCACTAGCGATGATGGCATCACTAATCCAATCACCAAGCTGTAGTTCTGTCATGTCTTTTGGAATACGAATACCAAGATATAGTTTATCTGCCTTGTAAGCTGGATGCATGCGAAGGCTAAACAAGCGGTCGCGCTGATTAAATAAGAAACTTGCATATGCTTTTTCAATTGTTCCAAGCATCATGTGCATATGCTCTAAAACAGGCTGAAAACAGCCATAAATATCTTTATGATTATAAACAGGCATCACAGGCGGCAATTGCTCTAATCGTAGATTAGACAAGTAACCCGCTATCAAGCAAATTTGTCTGTATAGCATATAAGGGGCGCTTCCCTCTCCATGAACCAAAGATTCAAACAGTGGTAACACAGTAACAAGGGGCCTTAGCAATGCTGCAGTTTCACCGGCAAGTGGCGTTCCTGCTTGACTTTGCCAACGATCAGATAAATAGCTAGCCTTTTCGCGAATTGTCTTTACAATCTCTAAACACTCACTATGAATAGGATTTCCTTCTTCAATTAAAAACAAAGGTGGTTGTGATTTTGTTTGAACAAAAGCTTCATTTTGATAGCGCACCTTCATCAAAGGGATACTGGTTGTACGGGGTGGCGCTGTGTCGCCACACGCTAAATGTACACGTGGAAATAGACGTGGTATTTTAATAACATTATCAGGTGCTGTATCGTCTTTAACGTCACCACCTTCAACAGACCAATACCGTGCAAATTCACCAACAATGGGTGATGCGTGTTCGTGGCGCTGTGGTAGCGCCAACTGTATGGTAAGTTCTCCACCATTGATTAAATCTTTTTTATACGGTTTTAAATCAAATTCTAAAGGAGGAACATCCGCCTGATTCATATGATAAGAAATAATAAGACCATCTGGCATAACCGCTTCAAGTTCAGTCACGCGAACAAGACCATCGGGCAAAACAACAAGATCTAATTTAAAATCCCTAATCCCCCAATGAAAATTATTCACAAGCGACATATGGTGAATTAAAACTTGGTGATGCCTTAAATCAGACTGCTGAAAATGATGCGGTGAAAGCAACATTCCTTCATGCCATTGAATTTGAGGGGCAATTAAAGAGCGTGTTGTAACAGCCATATGAACTCCATCGGTATACTATCACCTTTAAGTATACATACCATTGGTCCCAATACAAACAATTTTGGTTAATTTTTAGTTAAATCTATTTTAAAGGTGATGTTTTTTGTTTACTTTCGTCGTGATTTCAAAACATATAAGTAACGATTAATGCCGTATATC
>CAZTIE010000108.1:0-5150 GCA_964613645.1 uncultured Verrucomicrobiales bacterium | reverse complement strand
AAAATATGGCAGACTTCATTATTTATAAAAAGATGGGGTTCTTTGGACGCTTACTCAGATTCGATAAGCTTTGATCCAACAAACGTTGAGAGCGTCCCTTCAACCAAAGCGGAACCTTGAGACCCAGCTTGTGTTACCGTAACGGTTTTCGGTTTAAATAACGTAGAAATGGTATTTTCTTTTAGATGCTTTGAATCCGCTTCAAACTGTTTCTTAAGTGTTGCTGATGTTTCCGGGTGAACGTATCGGAGCACAGCATCATAATGAAAGGCGACCGTCTCCGGTGTCATATTTAAAAGCTCTGAACTTAAATAAAGCGCCCATTCTTCTATATAGCTTTTTGAAGACTGCCCGCCCATCACCCAAACATCTTGCGACAGTGTTGGCGGCACAAGGATGATTTTATCTTCCCGTGTCATCAAGTGGATCATTTGCATGACATTCAGCAAAAAAGATCCCACTAAGATTTTACCCAGTAAATTACGGTTGGAGAGAACTTTTAAATACCTATTTTGTGTAAAATCAAGTTCCATGTCCTGCTCCCTAATTAATAAATTCGCGTATGTAAGACGGCGGCATCACCAAAAACTGTTCTTTAGATGTTGGTAAATACCAATACATCACGCCATGTAAATAACCTTCACCAAAATAGCGCTTAAACAGTCGAATACCCATCATGGTAAGCGTACTTAAAACAAGCCCCCAAATAACTTCCCCAAAAACCATCAATATAAAAGCCGGCAGACACACCATCGATACTTCAGAGATGGGCCACAGCAAGATGCGTGGCGGCATATCTAAATAGTTTAAAATACTGGTATCACTGGTTTTCATAAAAGGGTCCTTAAAAAATCAACAGCGCCTAAGGAAGTAAGACAGAGAGTGCGTTCGCGCCAAATACCCCGTTTACACCAATGCCACCAATAATGGCAGAAATTGCTGCTGGTGCTGCAGCACGGTAATCACCAATAATGACCTTTCTGATATTAATCGCACTATAAACAATGCCGCCCACAGAAAAAGCACCTGCTAAATAAGGGCTAATCTTACCCCATAAATTATCAATACCAACAATACCGGTGGCGCCACCTGCACCGGACCCTGCCGTTAAAGCCTCAGCACTCTCCGGCATTAACAAATATACAGCTGCAACAACAGCTGCTTTTTTTAAGAATTGGTTTTGTGTATAGTAAGGGTAAAAATATGTTTTTTTTAATGTGTTAAGCATTTTTGTTTTCCCTATAATGGCGTTAAAATGTTTCTGTGTTTAAAAATTAACATGTAAAGGAATATATGTAAATAGATTTACACAAGAATGTGTATTTTTTTATATTTAGGCCATTTATTTTACATTCATTATTCTATGGTTATATGATAAAATAGAAAAAATTTCTCATAACGTATGTATTAATGAATGATATCATTAAAAAAAGAATCCAAGATTCCTTAAATAACAGATCTATCACAGCAACAGAAGTTGAAAGAGAGGTCGGCCTTCCCTTAGCATCTCTTAGAAATTTTCTTAAAGGGCGCGTATTAGAACCAAAATTTGATGTTATTATCAAAGTTGCACAGTACCTAAAAATTGATTTAGCAGATCTTGTTTCTGAAAAAAATCCAGCAGAAATAGAAGAACAAATCAAAACAACCAATATATTACATGAATGGGATAGGTCTCTTTTTCAATCTGCTGTAGACTCTGTTTCAAAACATTTAGAAGAAAATCAGCATAAGCTTTGCTATAATCAGGTTATGCCCATTATTGAATCTGCCTATCTCTATTCACTTGAGCACAAAAATAAACGTATTGATGACGATTTTGTTGCATGGAGCATAAAGCAAATAAAGGCTTAACCTATACCTAAAACAATCTTACGACATTTCCCTTGTGATCACTTTGAGCCTCTTTCTTAACGTTATCTTGAACCATAATTTTAAAAACACGCTCGCCTGTTTTTTGTGACTCATATAAAACTGTAATATCAAAATCCTTAGCCATTTCTATAATTTCATTTACGCAACCATATTGACAAAGAGCCTTGTCAACACCTGTGTCAACATGATTCAAATGGAAATCTTCTTGCACAAGATTTCCAGATACAGACACAAAAACAATAGCTTTATTGGCGCCAGAATACACAACGTTGACGCTAATTTTACCATTACTCATAATCATATTTAAAGATAAGTTCATGACCGATTTAAAAATATGCAAATATTTTAAGTCAGACCCTACAAAGACTTTATGTTCTATATGCTTATCATTAAAGATACTCATTTTAATACCATCTTTTTGTGCTTTTTCATAAAACATTTCAATACTTTCTAGAATAAGCTCATGCAATGAAAACTCTTTTACAGAGTGCGCGAACATTTCACGATCAAAATTATCGATTAGCTTAATCACATCTATAATGTCTTTATCATTGTGATACGGCGTTTTTAACAGCTTTGTATGTACTATTGCTCGAACAATATCAAATTTTTTATAAAAATTTGAATAGGTGCGCTCACCAAAACGAATAATTGCCTTATAGGACTTCTTTGTGTCTGAATAAAATTTAATTGTTTGATTATGTGACTTGATAATATTATGCGCAATCTGAATACTATCGTTAAGATGTGTAATAGATGTACACTGATGCTTCTCTTTTTGACCAAGAATTAAAAGAACAGGGTCTAAAACACTGTTTTTTATGATTTTATTGTTTACATAAATAAAATATAAAAAGCACAAAAACAGTAAAAAGTACAAAAAATAGTCAGAAAAAACAGTACGCCACAATGAAAAATCTGTTTTTTCACTGCTAACAAAAATAAATTTATCACTACCTGACGGCACTTGCTCAATTTTATAATCAAGTAATGTTACAATCAACCGTACCCCATCACGGTTAAAGGTGACTTTTAACACATCATCTTCGGATAAAAAGGCTCTTAAATGGTTGATAAGGTTATCTATATTTAATCCTAACACCATGAACCCAAGTGGTTTTTTATGTTCATCACAAATCATCATCGTTGTCGGTAAGACAACCCGACTGTTAAACATATTTTTTGTTGCAGATGACAACCTCAAAAGCCCCCCTTCCTCTTTTGATAACTGAAAACAGGGTCTGCTCGCTAAGTTTTTCACTTCATCTCGAGGTAAAATACCCTTTTTCCCACTAACGACAACATTACCCTCTGCATCTGCCCAACTGACATATGAACCCAGCAAGTAAGATATTTCCATTTTTGAGAAGTGATTTAAAATCTCTTCAATACGAGCCTGTGTATTTCCAAACAACCGAACACTGTTACCAACCAAAGAAATGGTTTTTTCAAGATCTCCAAAAAAATCCTCAACGTTGTGAGTAACAAAAAAAGTTTCCCTTTTGTGCAGGTTGGTATTCTGAGATATTTTTTGATAAACAAGACTTGAGAAAACAGTCATAAATAAAAAGAATGTTAGAAATAAAGTTTTAATATTTTTAACACGAAACAAATTTAATAGTTCACTTTTAAAAAGATTGCTCATTAATAATTACTCAAAAATTTAATTTAGTGCTATATTACAGCTATAAATCAGTCAGATCAATTCTTACCTTTTTAGTAAAATTATATGTACATGACCAGAAAACACAAATTGCTCATCGCCATTATATGCACTATGCTTGTACCGGTAGTCATTTTAATCAAGAACAAGGCCTTGCAAACACCTTATATCAATATTCATAAAGCCTGTGAACTTTCAGTGCACCTTAAATCTGTACCCAAAAATACACTCATATTATTTGATATTGATGACACACTTATCACACCCGTTTCTAAAACTTTTTCCTCTTCTTATAAAAAAATGATCGATGACATAAAGTCGTCTAAAGACAAATATAATAACTACGAAGAAATTATCAGTACCTGGCGCTTAAGCAGAAAAATAAAGTTAACAGATAAAGAGTGGCCCAATGTCATAAACACCTTAAAAAGGGATTATCAAGTATATGCCTTAACAAAAATGGATACAGGGTCTGCTGGCACAATAAGGTCTATGGAACAGTGGAGATATAATGAACTGAAGTTTTTAGAAATACACTTCACTAACAACACATCAGAAATAGAAAAAAACAATGGGTCAACCTTTTTTAAGGGCATTATTTTCACAGGAGCATGTAAAAAGAGTGAAGCCCTTCAAAATCATATAAAAATTTCTGACTTTGCGCATATCGTCATGGTTGATGATAGAACAGAACATTTAGATGATATTAATGGTCTTTGCAAAAAACAAAACATTCCCTTTACAGGAATTTGTTTTCAAACACCTCAAGTAGAGGTTAATCCTGAGATTCCAACAATTCAGAAAATCTACTTAACTGAGAAAAATCAATGGTTAGAAGATGAAGAGGCTATAAACGTGAGCCAATTACCCTAATCAACTTACGCCCTCTTTCTATAATTTAGTTTTTATAAGCCACATCTATCTGAAGTTTCCATACTTTTTACCAATATTTTCTTAAAGAGAAAAGACATGACCAAAGTGTTGCAGTATATAATCCTCAACAAACTTATTGTCTGCTTTCATCTTGATCTCACCAGAAATTTCTACAAATTTAACCTTTGTAAACCAAGCATTATAAGTATTGGCCCCTAGTTTTTGTAGGATGAGAGATCTAATATTCCCACACGACTCTTCTTCAGTAGCCGTAGAGGTTTGAATGTGATCAAGCGCCCTACTCCCTTCCGTTTTTGCGTCCAATTGAACTGGAATATCTTTAACGCCAAGCTCACCCTTGAAGATGCGGTCCATTGTTTTAAACTTTAGTGCCCAACTTAATGTTAACTTAAATTCTTGTGAGGCAATGTAGTCACTACTTTGCAGTCGATGTAGATAATTTTCCCAACGCTTCATATTACCATCACATTTTTGTTTAAAAGCAGATAGTAATAATGGTGCTAAATCCTTGCTCATTCGTGTTGAAGATGATGGAAATGTTTGGTTCCAAAGAACCAGCATGTCTTGAACTGTTGTGTTCTTAACAGAGATTTGATCTGGCGTTTTGGAAATACCGGATATTTCTTCTTTACCTCCTACCCCATTATTTTTGATATTTTTATGAAGGACTTGTTCGGCTTGTTTTGTTTTTAATGAATTAGAAACTATTTTATCTGAT
>CAZTIE010000107.1:0-5186 GCA_964613645.1 uncultured Verrucomicrobiales bacterium | reverse complement strand
TCCAGGCATTTAATAAAAATATCAACCGTGTTGCACTTCAAACTTGAATGTGGCACCTTCTTTATCTAATGTTGGCTTATAAAAGGTAGAGGCTTTAATGGCCTTAACTTCGGACCCAAAAACAAAATGATCTACATTTTTATAATAATAGAGTGGTTTTATACCATAACGATCACGTGCTAAAAATAGGCGCTGTTCTTTTTTATCCCACACGGCAAAGGCAAACATACCATTAAATTTATCAACACATTTTACACCCCACTGCGTGTAAGCATATAAAACAACTTCACTATCAGTATTTGAATGAAACTGATAACCAAGTGCCTCCAGCTGAATGCGTAGTTCTTTAAAATTATAAACTTCACCATTATAAGTAATGGTATAACGGCCATCTTTAGTTTGCATTGGCTGGTGACCAGCAACAGATAAATCAATAATTGCAAGCCGGCGGTGACCAAGACCAATCATACCTTCAACGTATTGCCCTTCTCCGTCAGGGCCGCGGTGATGCAATATATCCGTCATAGCCTTAATGTGGCTATAAGATACTGCTTGCTGATTAAAATTTAAAATTCCTGCTATGCCACACATATTATATTGCTTTCAAAGCCTCTATTACGTAATCGAAATCTTCTTTTGTCATTTTATTATACAATGGAATTGCCATGGTATTTTCGTCACAGGCCTTTGCACCCGGGAAATCTTCTGGTTTAATATTGTATTTTTCTTTATAAAAGCTAAGCATGTGAACAGCGTGCGTACCAGGACGTGTTGATACGCCTTTTTGCTGCAAAATATCCATAATATCATTGCGTGGCAGTGGTGCTGTATCAGGATTCTACGTAACAAACGTATGCCTGCCAAGCGTGCTGTGTAATATAATCAGGAACCGCTTGCGGACGCAACCATTTAATATCTTTTAATTTCTCAGTATAATACTGCGCCCATTGCTCGCGCTCTGAAATAATCGTATTCAACTTCTTTAATTGCACCAAACCAATGGCAGCTTGAATATCTGTCATTCTATAATTAAAACCAAGGGTTTTAAAATCTGGTAACATATAAGGTTTTGGGCTAACGTGGCGCACTTCTTCAGAAACTTCTGCACCATGATTGCGCATCGTTTCTGCCACTTGATATAAACCCTTATCATTTGTTGTAACCATCCCCCCTTCACCGGTGGTGATGGATTTTCTTGGGTGAAAAGAAAAAGCCGCCATATCGCCCAAAGAACCAGCAAAATTATTTTTATAACTAGCACCTGCAGCACAAGCAGCATCTTCCAATATGTTAACGTGATCTGGAATCACCTTTTTAAGGGCGTCCATATCAGCACATAGCCCAAATAAATGTACTGGAATAATCGCTTTCGTACGATCTGTTATTTTTGACTTAATATCGTCAATTTTAATATTAAACGTTGACGTATCAACGTCACAAAACACAGGTGTTGCGCCACAATGTAACACAACGTTTGCCGTTGCAACCCACGTAAAGGCAGGAACAATAACCTCATCCCCTGGGCCTATTGCCATAGCAGCTAACGCTAAGTGCAGGCCTGTTGTACACGATGTTACAGCTAATGAATGATTCACATTATGAAAATTTGAAAACTCTTTCTCAAAAGCAGATACTTTAGGCCCTTGCGTAATCCATCCACTTAACATAGGCTCCTTCAAAGCCATCCATTCTTCTTCCCCCACACTGGGAAGAGCAATTGGAATTTTTCTTAATTTTTCAGCTGTTTGTGTCATTGTCCAACCTTTTTTCTGCGCATTTCAACTTCCTCAATATGTGATTTACGCCATTTAATAAGTTCTTTTATGCCGTCTTCTAATTTAACAGAGGCTGTAAAATTAATATCTTTGATCGCTTTTTTAGGGCAACCAATTCTATTTTTAACAAATGTTAGTCCACCAGGTTCAAACTGAATACCTAAATCTGAATTTGTCACTTTTAAGATAAGTTCTGCTAATTCTTTAATAGAGGTGCGAACGCCCGTTCCCACATTATAAAATTCATCAACAACGTCAGATTTCATTGCACATACATTTGCTTTTGCACAATCGCCAACATATACAAAATCATACGCTTGTGATCCATCACCATACAATGTTGGAGCAATACCTTTATCTAAGTTATCCAGCATCTTCATGATTACAGCAATATAAGCACCATGATAATCTTGTCGCGGCCCATAAACGTTCATGTAACGAAGGCCAACCAAAGGTAATTTATACCGGTGATGATACGCCCTTGCCATAGCTTCCCCAGCAATTTTTGTTGCCCCATAAAAATTTGTATTATTAAACGGGTGATCTTCATCCATGGGTTCACGAACAGCGTCTCCATAAACAGAGGCTGAAGAAGAGTAAACCAATCTTTTCACACCCTGATCAACACAGGCTTGTAAAATATTAAATGTACCTTGAACATTCACATCAAAAGCAGATTTTGGAAAATCATGACATTGAAGCAACCATAATGCTGCGAAATGAAATACACCATCTGCACCTTTAAAGGCTTCATTTAAAATATCTGTTTGGCAAATATCACCACCAATTTCAAAAACACGAACGCGTGGATCCTTCAATGCGTGTTCAATATTACCGTGTGTCCCGCGTGTAAAATTATCATAAATAATAATTTCTTTCAGGTCTTCTTTTAACAATGCATCAACAGTATGGGATCCTATAAGGCCAGCCCCACCCACAACAACAACTTTTTTACCCTTTAATTCCATTTTGATTTTCCTCTATTTTTTAATTAAAAACATCGCTTTGGTTAACGTAATATTTGAATTCGATCAGATTTTTTGATGGATCTGATACAAAAAAACTAAAGTGCCACCCTTTTTCATTTTTATAGCGTTCGAATAAATCTTCAAAAAACGGTGCATTGGTTGCTTTACACATTTTATAAATTTCATCGAATTCTGTACGATTATCAAGAATCATACCATAGTGCCGTGGATACATTGATACTTTTTTATCCACACCCTCCGGGTTTAAATGCGTGACAACTTGATGGCCAAAAAAGTTAAAAATAATATAATTATCATACGAACGACCAACTGTGGCGCCTAAAGCTTTTGTATAAAAATCTTTCGCTAAAGAAAGGTCATGCGTTGGAATGGCTAAATGAAATGCGTGCATTATTTTAATGCCTCCAACACACCCGCAATCACTGCCTGCATATATGTATCTTTCACGTATCCACTCATCGGCAGGCTTAAAACAGTCCCAGATAAAACTTCACAAACAGGAAGAATTGCACCTGTTGCGGTTGGATAGTCTTTATAAGCTGTTTGCAAATGTAGCGGTTTTACGTAATAAACAACAGATGGAATACCTGCTTCTTTCAATTTCGACTGTAGATCATCACGGTCAATATCTTGCGGCAAAGTGATCGTATATTGCGCCCAGGCTGATGTTACAGAATCTGATATTACAGGTGCGTTTACCACATGTTTTAAGGCTTCATTATATTTTTTTGCTGTTTGCTGACGAGCTTTCAATTCATCTGGAAAAATTTTTAATTTTTCCAATAAAATTGCTGCATGAAAAGTATCTAATCGTGCGTTTAAACCAATACGTACATTGTCATATTTGTCAGCTCCCTTTCCGTGAACGCGAAGCGATTTTATTATCTCCGCTAATTCATCGTTATCTGTCAAGATAGCCCCACCATCGCCATAACAACCAAGTGGCTTTGCAGGAAAGAAACTGGTCGTCGTTATCTCTGCAAGGGTACCTACTTTTTTGCCGTGATGCATTGCACCAAAACTTTGTGCAGCGTCTGCTAAAATCCATAAACGATGTTCATCAGCAATAGCTTGAATGCTATCATAATCTGCAGGCAGACCAAATAAATCAACAGCTATAATACCAACTAAATTTAAATCTGTTTTTTTAGCGTTTTCTATCGCCTGTTCCAAACTTTTAGGATCTAAATTATATGTATCTGTACATGAATCTATAAAGATAGGTGTGGCACCTAAAAATGCTACAGCCTCCGCCGTTGCAGCAAACGTAAAAGAGGGTAAAAATACAGCGTCCCCAGGCCTTACATCTTTTGCCATAAGGGCAAGTACCAAAGCATCCGTTCCTGATGAGCAGGTAATAGCATGCTTTGCACCACAAAAATGGGCTAACTCTTTTTCTAGTTCATCAACCTCTGGCCCCATAATATAGTTACCGTGATCAAGGACGCGCTTAATAGCTGCATCTATTTGAGGGCGAATTAAATTTTGTTGTGCATTTAAATCAATAAAAGGAATCATGTTTTATTGTGCTTTCTTTAATGGAGATAATTCAAATAGAGTATCATTTTTTATTTGGTAAGAACGGCCCTCACGCGGACAAACTAAATTTTCATTTAATTTTTCACCAGCATGGCTTACCCACCCAATTTGTTTTGCAGGAATACCAACCATCAAAGCGTGTGGTTTGACATCTTTCGTTACAACAGCGCCCGCACCAATTAAGCTGTAAGCACCCAAACGGTTACCACAAACAAAAGTAGCGTTAGCGCCTATTGTCACACCTGTTTCGACATGTGTTATATCAAATTCATCTTTGCGTTCTACATTGGCGCGCGGTGTGTTCACATTCGTAAATACACAGGAAGGGCCACAAAAAACATCCGCTTCTAATGTAACACCTTTGTAGATGCTAACATTATTTTGAATTTTACAACCGTTGCCAATAACGGCATCAGGCCCTACCATAACATTTTGTCCAATAATACAATTGTCACCAATTTTTACATCTTTTAATATATGCGAAAAATGCCAGATTTTTGTCGCATTCCCAATAGTTGCGTCACGATCAATAATCGCTGTTTCATGAGCATAATAAGCCGGGGGTTTAATATTTAAATCAACATTTTTTTTAAGATGTAAGGACTTTTGCGCTGCATCTAAAACGCGTAAAACACGTAAGCCTTCGGCCCCATCTGTTCTTGGTTGTGTATCATTTTTAATAGAATCTATAAAATGCTGGCATTCTATTTTTAAAGGTTCAGATACAGGAATATCAACATTGATGCCCTCTGCTTTTTGTGGTTGTGGCTGTCCATCAACCCAATTAACTTGGTGTGAATATATTTTTAATTTTTCTTCCCACGGCAAACTATAGCCAAATGCTAATAAAATGAGATATTAAGTAAATTTACTAAACAGGTCG
>CAZTIE010000106.1:0-5311 GCA_964613645.1 uncultured Verrucomicrobiales bacterium | reverse complement strand
CTAGTCTTGCTCAAAGTTTGTCATGCCTCTAGAATACATACTGTACACAAATTAGAAATTAAACATGTCGATACTTGGAAAGTTTATCACCTTTGAAGGCGGAGAAGGTGCAGGAAAATCAACGCAGTGCACTTTACTAGCGTCGCACCTTAAAAACAAAGGGATAGATGTGATTGTAACGCGCGAACCTGGTGGCACCCCATCAGCTGAAATGATTCGAAAATTACTGGTTGAAGGCGACATAAATCGTTGGCAGTCTAGTACAGAGGCACTCTTAATGTTTGCCGCACGTTCTGAGCATTGGCATACACTGATATATCCAGCTCTACAAAAGGGTACGTGGGTGATATCAGATCGTTTTGTTGATTCATCTTATGCCTATCAAGGCTATGCACGTGGTATACCTATAGAACAGTTGGAACAACTTTACCAATTTGCTGTGGGATCTCAGTATCCAGATTTAACATTTTTTTTAAATGTACCTTTAAGCCAGGGATTTGAACGCGTGCGCGATAGGGTAACCGGTTATGAAGAGCGCTTTGAAAAAGAAGCACTTAGTTTTCATGAAAATGTTCAAGATGGATTTTTAGATTTAGCGAAAAAATTTAAAGAACGTTATTTTGTACAAGACGCAACATTGTCAATTCATGATATTGCACAAAGCTTACAACTTGTTGTTAAGAATAGATTTTCAATTTAAACGAGCAAAAACAACAATTATTTAGACAAAGGTTGTATAACACGGCCCCAACCGTTATTATAAATCAGCAATATTTGTTTTTTAATTGTCCATAAGTATGAAAAAAATTAAAACAGCCGTCTTTCCTGTTGCAGGGCTTGGTACGCGCTTTTTGCCCATTACAAAAGTGATTGCAAAAGAAATGCTGGTGGTGGTTGATAAACCACTTATTCAATACGCTGTAGAAGAAGCAAAAGAAGCAGGAATTGAAAAATTTATCTTTGTTTCATCACGTGGAAAAAATGCTATTGAGGATCACTTTGATTCTGCACCCGTTTTAGAAGAAGCTTTAAAAGAGCGTAAAAAATTTAGAGATTTACAAAAAGTCATTGATTCGCAACTAGGTTCTGGACAAGCTGTTTTTATTCGCCAACATAGTCCAAAAGGTTTAGGTCACGCTGTACATTGTGCCCATAGCTTAGTGCAAGAAGACGCTTTTGCTGTTATTTTGGCGGATGATCTTGTTTTGGGACCAAAGGGCTGTTTAAAACAGATGGTTGATGCTTACGAACAATCAGACGGCAACATGATTGCCGTTGAAACGATCCCTCCTAGTGAAACTTTTCGTTATGGTATTTTTGATGTAGCATCACAAGATGGCAAAAAAATTAAAGCAAAAAACATTATAGAAAAACCAGCCCCAGAAGTTGCACCCAGCACAACAGCTGTAATTGGACGGTACATATTAAAAACGTCTATTTTTGATTATCTACACAATGCCCAAGCTGGACTTGCAAATGAAATTCAGCTAACAGATGCAATACAAAACATGATGCGTGATGTACCGTTAACAGGTTTTCAATATGATGGAAAACGCTATGACTGCGGCATGAAAATTGGATGGCTAGAGGCAAATATTGCCTTTTTCTTACAGGATAATGAAGCGAAAGAAGCAACAAAATCAATGTTAACAAGGATGATAAAAGAATTAGCATGAAAATTACACTTATTGGAACAGGATATGTAGGGCTTGTAAGCGGTGCTTGCTTTAGTGAATTAGGGTTCAATGTATCATGCGTTGATATAGATCAAGGTAAAATTGATAAAATCAAAAAAGGTATTATGCCGATTTATGAAAAAGACTTAGATACCCTCGTTGTCGGTAACATGCAAGCCGGTCGCTTAACATGCACGACCTCTTTAACTGAAGGCATGGAGCAATCTGATATTGTGATGATTGCAGTTGGAACCCCGTGCCGTAAAAGTGACGGCCATGCTGATTTAACCTATGTGTATGAGGCTGCAAAACAAATTGCACAAAATATTAACCGTTATACGGTTATTGTGACAAAAAGCACTGTTCCCGTTTGTACAGCACAAGAAATTGTTGATATTATTCAAAAAGAACGCCCTGACTTAACTTTAGGGAAAGATTTTGATGTTGCATCGAATCCAGAATTTTTACGTGAAGGATCCGCTATTTCAGATTTTATGACGCCTGATCGTATTGTCATTGGAACCACATCTAAAAAAGCAGAAAATGTACTAAAAGCGCTATACAAACCATTAACAGATCAAGGTTATAAGCTATATGCGACGGCTGTTAAAACATCTGAAATGATTAAATATGCTGCAAATGCATTTTTGGCAATCAAAATTTCTTTCATCAATCAAATTGCTGATCTGTGCGAAGCTGTTGGCGCAGATGTTGAAGACGTTGCGCGTGGCATTGGTTCAGATAACCGTATTGGTTTTCCCTTTTTAAAAGCAGGGCCCGGTTATGGTGGCAGTTGTTTTCCAAAAGATACCCGTGCTTTGGTGCAAACAGCAGAAATCAACAATCAAGATTTAAGTATTGTGCGCGCAGCAGCAAAGGCTAATGAGCAACGTAAAGTACAACTTGCGCAACGTATTATTCAATACGCCCAAAGAAGGAACTTATCTAAGCCTTTTAAGCTTGCCGTTTTAGGTGTCGCTTTTAAAGCAGGAACCGATGACATTCGTGATGCATCAAGCCTCGTTATAATTCCAGAACTGTTAAAAGCAGGGATTCAGGTTTCTATTTATGATCCACTTTATTTCAAGGGGTCTGGCCGGGAGCACTTAGCAAAAGAATTAAAGGGTGTTACATGGGCAGCATCAAGAGATAAGGCACTATCAGGCGCAAATGGTCTGTGCATCCTAACAGAGTGGCCAGAATTTTCTGATCTAAAATTAAATGAAATTAAAAATATGATGTCAGAAAATCCACTGCTAGCAGATTTTAGAAATTTGTATAATAGCACTTTAGCATCAGATTTTGATTACCTATCGCTGGGCAGAAGCGATGCGCTACGCTTTCAATAATTTGGTCCCTAAAACAAAAAACTGACAATTGGTAGCACTGTTAGAAAATGAGATTTGTTTTGTGAATGACTATAAAATCCTTCAAATTTAATAGAATAATCATAGTTTTGTTGAACAAATACGCGTACCAGAAATAAAGTCAGTATTTACGACATACTATTTATATGTGGAGGGGTTACACGAATAAGTGTAATCTGATTTTTTTGTCGCCTCATGATTTCGAACCGGAAATTGCCCAACATAAAAACTTGCCCAACCGTTGGAATGATGCGAAAAGCATAAATCATTAACCCTGCTAGTGTGGACGCATCATCATCGGGTAGCTCCCAATCAAATTTTCTATTTAAATCGCGCAAGGTAACATTTCCATTGATAATATAACTACCATCTTCTTGTGGTCGCGCCCCTTGAACAGCAATATCATGCTCATCAGTTATTTCACCAACAATTTCTTCCAATATATCTTCTAAGGTCACAACTCCCAATAAAGCACCATATTCATCAACAACAACGGCAAAATGTCGTCGTTTTTCCCTAAATAATTTCAACTGTTCTAAAAGATCAATATTTTCAGGGATAAACCATGGCTTATCTGCGATATCTAAAATTCTAACAGGTGATGTTTTTAGATCCCCTTGTATACCTAAAAGGGCCTTTGTATGAATAACACCAACAATGTTTTCGGTAGAATTCTGCCATAATGGAATACGTGTATAGGGCGACGCTAAAGCTTGTTCTATAATATCTTCTAACGAATCGTCAGCGTTAATCATTGTAATGTTTTTGCGGTGCACCATAATTTCGTTAATCAAAACAGAACCAAGATCTAAAATACTTTTAAGCATCGCCTTTTCTTCTTTGGTATCTTCTTGGTTAGGGCTTTTATGTAAATCAATAGCACCCTTTAATTCGTCTAATTGATCGGCATCACCATCCTTTTCAGTACTAACTCCAAATAAATTCAACAAAAAAGAAACCATCAAACCAACCAGGCGATTAAAAGGAGAGAATAATTTAAAAATAAAGTGTAAAAACCTAGACGATCCTAATAGTAATGCTTCTGCTCTATATAGCGCATACATTTTTGGAAGGACTTCACCAAAAACCCAAACAAGGGCAGCCATCAACGTTGTGCTGACTAATGTCCCATAGTAATCACCTAACAACACATTAAGTAATGTTGTCGCGAGTGTAGTAGCAACAACACTCGATATGACAACACATGCTAAAATAACACTAATAACAAGGCCCAATTGTTTTTGCAATTCAAGTGCTATGATCGCATTTTGGTTTCCAAGCTTGGCAAATCGTGTTAGTTTTGCTTTTGATGACACACTAATAGCTGTTTCAATTGCCGAAAAATAGCAAACAGACAATAAAAAAACAATAATAACGGGAATAAAATAGAGTTCATTCATATGGGGTGACTACGGTCTTCCTGATTCTTCGTTAACTATACTATCGTTTGGCGCACGTTGAACTGTTTCAACGGTTTGTACATATTGTATTTGATCATCTTCTAATTTTTGGCGTTTCGATGCAGATCTTTCCTCGAACACATTACGCTCTCCTGGACTACTCGTCATTTTTCCAGCCTGGCAATCTCTGCAATACCTTGAAATAAAACGTATGCGATTTTTTAATTTCACATCTAATTTGTTTAATTGCGTATTCACAAGATCATTCTTTTTTAAACGCTTAACACGTTCAACATCCTGTAATAATGTATCAAACTCTAATAGTTTAGAAGAAATAACTTGTTTTTGCGTTTCAGACATATTTTTAATTGTCTGAGATAAACGGTTTAAGCGAATACGATATGTATCAATATTTTTGAGTATTTGAGAGTCTTCTAATTTTAAATCATCACCAGCATGAAGCTGAGAGAAAAAGCACAAAAATGCTACTATTTTTTTATACATCGTCCCTTACTCAAAAGATAAATCAAACGTCAAATGTCGATCTTTCAGCGCATAGCGCGCTCTTAAAGATAAGTTAACAGATATTGCTCGCCTTGAACAGTCCCAATCAGCTATATCATCATAAGAATTGCCCGCATAAGTATACTGCTTATACCCAAATTTTTCAGATAATATATCTGCCTTTGCTTTTGCGCGCAAATTTTTATGACCATTACTGGCTATAACCAGATCAAAAATTCTTAAGTAATCGGCTATAGGCTGTGCAAAGCCTATATCTGTTGCTGTTGCCAAAACAAGTGTACCCGATTGTTGTTCTTTGTAATGCCGTAAAAATTCAAGAAAAGGCAAATTATAATCTAACTGT
>CAZTIE010000105.1:0-5341 GCA_964613645.1 uncultured Verrucomicrobiales bacterium | reverse complement strand
AAACTCTTTTTTATTTCATTATATAACAGGTTGTTTATTTTTGGAATGACTATAAGTGGGCTTGCTGAGGGGTTAAATAATAAAATCAAAGTATTAAAAAGGCGATGCTATGGCCTGTACAAAACGGAATCAATTTTTCAACGCTTATTCCTGGACTTAAAGGGATGCCAAGCCTTTGCCTAATTCTCGCACAGCAAATCCGATAGACCCCTAATCTCTCCCTGCCACACGAGACCATCTAGGCTTTTAGTGCCTTCATTTAAATATATCTCATTATATTTAAGAAATAGTTAACAATGATTATTTCAATAAAAAATACTTTTCTCTGAACTTTAACATTTGTGTGTCAACATACCCTATAAATTTTTCAAATACTGTCAGTTTCCTACCTGTCGCATTTAATTTGAATAGAATGCTATAATTTATACTTAATTTTAATCATCCTAATGTTAAAATTTTATTTAAATACCTTGGTTTATTTCCTATTGACCTTTAATTAAAAAATTCAGTAAATTTAAATACAGACAGTTTGGCATTAATCATTTACCTGATGAAGAATCACTTTTCACTTCTAGCAGAAACAATAGACATTTTTTGTCGAAAGCTAGTCAGTACAGGTCAGCATAAAACAATTGCCGTTGCCGTATCGGGCGGACCAGATAGTATGGCATTATGTTTGCTAATGAATACTTGGGCACAAAAAAATCAATTCAAACTTGTGGCCTTAACGGTTGATCATAGGTTACGTGAAGGTTCATTAAAAGAAGCACAAATAGTGCAAGAGTGGATGGCACTTCACAGTATTGACCACCATATTTTGACTTGGGAACATGGTCCAATTACCACAGGCATTCAAAAAAAAGCACGTGAAGCCCGCTATAACTTGCTCACAAATTTTTGCCAACAAAATAATATACAAATTGTTTGTACCGCGCATCATGCAGCGGATCAAATTGAAACATTTCTAATGCGACTATCTAAAGGTTCAGGCCTTGAGGGGCTTTCTGTTATGCAAGAACGCTCTCTGCGGGGCAATATTACTATTGCGCGTCCGCTACTATCCACACAACCAGAGATGTTAAAAGAATATTTACAAGCTGTATCACAAGAATATATACAAGATCCTAGTAACTATGATTCAAAGTTTGAACGCGTACAGTGGCGAATTTTATTAAAAAATATGAATGAACAAGGGTTATCAATGAAACATTTTCCACAATCACTAGATCGTTTACAAAGTGTGAATAATTTTATAGACGAGACTATAGAAGACGCATGGACTGATGTCGTGTCATTTGCAGATAATACCGCCTCTATTGCTATTGTACCGTTATTACAACTGCACGAATGTGTTGCAACTAAAATAATTGCACGAATCTTACAACAGGTAAGCGGCAAAGCATATTCGGCTCCATACAAAAAAATGCTTGATATTTTCCAACAACTTCAGGAGAATAGATTTAAGAAGCATTCAGCTGGCGGCTGTGTCCTCTCACAAAAGCGAGCTCAATTAATTGTTCTGAAGGATGAACGTCTTAAAAATGCTGTTGCATAAATTAAAATTTTTTCTCATTTTACCTCTGCTTACATCCTGTTCTTTAACACCCCTGTATATAAATGATAAAAGTTCATGTTTAGACACAGCACATAAAAATTCAAAACTACAGATAAAGGTAAACTTATCAAACAGTGAGGGATATAGTGTTTTTAAACTAAAGAACATACTTGAACAAAAAAAACATGTTATAGTGCCTCTCCTAAAACAGAGTATGGTATTGACCCTGAATATTTCAGAAAACTTTGATTCTGTTGGTATTGACACTGCTGGAGATACCGTCCGAAATCAAGGACGCATTGCTGTTGACCTTACAATATCACCTGCCATTAGCGAAAATTCACGCACCAAACCAAAGACGATAAGGATAGATTCGGTATCTTCTTACAACCTAGAAGCTGCGGATGAGTTTTCTAGTGAAACCGCAAAATCATCTGTCAGGGATCGACTTTTAATAGATTTATCAGAGCAAATTATTCGCGAAACTGTAGCATTTTTAAAACATTCAAACTCACTTATTGCCGTGCAGGGCGATTAAAACATATGTTAAACAAAGTCCTACTTATCAGAAAGTTTTGGATAATATGTAGCAGATTCATAAACTTTGGTTTGTTGCCCTAATATTTCTGCACAAAATCATAGTTTATGCCCTTTTTTAAGCTTTTGTTTTTGACACCATTTTACCAGATACTATTGATAAATAGATTGATTTTTATTATACACTATACTACAATTTCAAGATATAATTAGTACCGGTAAGTATTGAACATGATACATATATAGTCATTCCAAAAACAAGCCATATGCAGTATACGAAGTCAAAAAAGACTTTATATTATGTCCTATAGCTTAGAGCTACGTCACCGTGTTGTTTTGTATGTAAAAGATGGTGGCACTAAAATCTCAGCCTGCCGTCATTTTAAGGTTAGTTTGTGGTGTGTCAACGATTGGTGCAAAAAGAGATACCTTAGTCCCTATAAAACCATCTGGGCGGCTTCGAAAATTATCATTGATGACACTATTAGTACATATGGTTTCTTTTTGGAAGAATTATAATATTTATTTTAATTTCTGGAATGAGTGCGTTAATAGCCAATGAAGATTTAACGCCGTCTGCTGAAGGCACACCAGATGTATATCCTGCAACAGGAAGAACTGCTGCACTGCAAAAAGAGGTTGACGATAAATTTGCTATTGTCAAAGCATCACCTTTTCTTCTTTTGCAATATCATGGAGAAGATGTTCATAAGCTAATGGAAATACCTGACTTAAAACTTGTTGATTTAGTTATATCTCATGCAATTAGACGCGGTCAAAAATATGTTTTTTTCTTAGATATTGGTGCTGGAAATTTTCAATGGTTAAACACTGTTCGTGCACATATTGATAATGAATATAGCGCATGTGGAATTATATTCCATTTATGGGGTGTGGAAGAAAGAAGAGCAGACATCACGAGCACGAAAGGAGAACCAAATGACTATACTGTTGGATGTGTGCGTCATACAGAGAAGGGGTGGTGCTATCAGTTTCATCAATGCACAAGCTTTCCTATTGAAAATATAAAAGCGTTATTAACTGGGCAGACAGATGGATTTGATCTGATTGTTTCAAACTGTACATTTTCTGCTATGCGTGACCCAGCCCATACACTGATTCAAGCCTATAATTTATTGCGTCCAAATACTGGGTTATTATTAATAGAGAATTTTGATGTAGGTTTAACGGATGATTCTAGCCGTGTTCCTGAAAAATATACTGATATTTCAGGAAAATCCAGTTATCCTAATTTTGATATTTTTCTAGACGCTTTGGGTGTTGATTATATGACGCGCTTTATGGTAAAATTTGGCAATATTCATAGCCATAGTATCATCAGGAAGGGTTTGGTCCATATTACAATGCCACTAGACTATGTTGGTGATAGTACGACACAAGCAGGTAAGAAAATTTGTTGCTTTCAAAGAACAAATGAACATGGGTTTTTGTATCAATATATGAATATTATCATTCCAGGTGAAGTTGCTCAGTATCCTGATAGATTTTTTCCAGTATTGAACAATAAACAGTGGATCGTAAAAGAAAGAAACTATAAGAATTTTTTATACATGTTTGCTCCGATTATTCAAGAAACCCGAAACACACAGGCGATGTCAATGCAACGGGAGTCTTCAGGGCTGGCTAGTCGGATGAATAAAATGTACGCTTCTGCCTTGCGGGATTTTGAAAACAGTAAAGTTAATAATTTTGCGGAATTTTATAGCATTGCACATGACAGTCCTGTTGTTGAAGAGGCAGAAGATGAAAATGTGAAAGAGACGTTAAAATTATTATTATATATTTTTGTAAAACTGAAACAGTCTTATTTTAGGTGAAATAAGTAAAGGTAAAGTGTATACTGCACAAATGGGTTGTAATATTTTAAGTAATGAATAATAAAGTTGTCACATTTGGATGCCGTTTAAATATTTATGAATCTGAGGTCATGAAAAATCTTAGTCATAAGGCAGGGCTTGATAATACCATTATCGTTAACACGTGTGCTGTAACGGCAGAAGCTGAACGGCAAGCGCGCCAATCTATTAGAAAATTACGTCGTGACAATCCTGATGCAAAAATTTTAGTAACCGGGTGTGGTGCGCAAATTAATCCTGATCAATTTGCCGCTATGAAAGAGGTGGACAGAGTCATTGGCAATGATGACAAGTTAAAATTAGAAACATATCAAACCCCAAATGCACCGCGAATTTTGGTGAATGATATTATGTCAGTTCAAGAAACTGCTGGGCATTTAGTTTCAGGCTTTGAAGGCAAAGCACGTGCTTTTGTACAAATTCAAAATGGCTGTAATCACCGTTGTACTTTTTGCACCATTCCTTACGGTCGCGGCAATTCCCGTAGCGTGCCGCTTACTGATATTATAACGCAAACACAAAATCTGGTTGATTTAGGGTATAAAGAAGTTGTTATAACCGGTGTGGATATTACAGATTACGGCAAAGATTTTGCTCATCAGCCCACGTTAGGGGCTACACTTTCCGATCTTTTAGATAAAGTACCAAGCTTAGAGCGCTTACGCCTGTCATCCGTAGATTCAGTTGAGATGGACCCAGATTTATGGCGTTTAATAGGAGAGGAACCACGTGTGATGCCGCATCTGCATATGTCGCTTCAAGCAGGTGATGACATGGTGTTAAAGCGCATGAAACGACGTCACTTACGTGATGATGGGTTGCGTTTTTGCGAAAAAGCTCGTGAGCTACGCCCTGATGTTGTTTTTGGCGCAGATATTATTGCAGGTTTTCCAACTGAAACTGACAAGATGTTTGAAAATACGCATAAATTTATTGAAGAAGCTGGCTTAACGTACTTACATATTTTCCCATATTCGATAAGACCAGGCACACCTGCTGCGCGTATGCCGCAAGTAGAAAAAAGTATTATTAAACGCCGCGCTGCTGTTTTAAGGGAATCAGGCAACAAAATGCTTCATCAATATTTTGATGCACTAGCAGGAACACAACAAAATGTACTTATTGAATCCATTGAGCACGGTATGCTTACAGGAAAGACAGATCATTTTGCCCCTATTATGGTGGCAACTGATAAAACGCTAGACGTAGGATCAGTGATCAAAGTAAGTGTTACGGGCAAAACTGCCAATAACTTGCTGGGTGCGTGTTAATTAAATAGAGACTTCGGGTCTATTATGTTGTTTGGCCATACAACTTGTTGCGGGTTAGAAAAACACACTAAACTCTAGGCTGATAAAGGGATAGAGTGGTA
>CAZTIE010000104.1:0-5387 GCA_964613645.1 uncultured Verrucomicrobiales bacterium | reverse complement strand
CCTCGATCCTATGACCGGCATACTCAACTCTGATATCGAGTACAGTATACAGGTTTTGCGTAAAATGAGTACAACTTATTTATACGCCGTGACTTATTAACTCTTTTTTAAGATTTTTTAAGGACTGGGGGAGATTGCAGCTTTGTGGTGGAGGAGGCGGAGGCACGGATTTTGTGGGGATTTACGGAGGCCCATCAGACAGTACGTGTGTATAGAGATAGCCTAATAGCAGAAAATGAAGCTGTTTAGAGTTATGTATTGAACGGCAGCTCAGTCATGATAAATGATACCAATTTAGTTGTTCATGCTGTTGACATCTCTGTTATCCAAAATATTCTTGCTCCTTTAGAGTAAATTTTAGTACAGTATTTCAGTATGTAGGGAATTTTTTAAAGAAACGACAAAGATGTTATCAAGATTATTAGGTTTTATGTCTGCCGATATGGCAATTGATTTAGGTACTGCCAATACATTGGTGTATGTTAAAGGTCGTGGAATTGTTTTAAACGAACCATCTGTTGTCGCTATTTCTAGTTATAAAGGCAAGCAACAAGTTTTGGCAGTTGGGGAAGAAGCTAAGTTAATGTTAGGCAGAACGCCTGGCAATATTAAAGCAATTCGCCCTTTACGTGACGGTGTCATTGCTGATTTTGAGGTTGCTGAAGAAATGATTAAGCATTTTATTCAAAAAGTTCATAATCGTCGTGGTTTTGCAGCGCCACAAATTGTTATTTGCGTTCCTTCAGGTTCAACTGCTGTTGAACGTCGTGCTATTCAAGAAGCAGCCGAAAGTGCTGGTGGTCGTAAAGCTTATTTAATTGAAGAACCTATGGCTGCAGCAATTGGTGCTGGTATGCCTGTTACAGAACCGACAGGCTCTATGGTAGTTGATATTGGGGGCGGTACAACAGAAGTTGCCGTTCTGTCACTTGGCGGCATCGTTTATTCTTGTTCTGTACGTGTTGGTGGCGATAAAATGGATGATGCGATTACACATTATATTCGCAAAAACCATAACCTTCTTATTGGTGAATCTACAGCAGAGCGTATAAAAAAAGAAATTGGATCGGCTGTTATTAAACCGGAAAGTGATAGCATTAAAATGTCTATTAAAGGCAGAAGTCTTGTTAATGGTATTCCACAAGAAATTGAAATTACACAAACGCAAATTGCAGAATCATTAAAAGATGTCGTGGCACAAATTGCAGAAGGTGTGAAAAATGCTTTAGAAAATACTGAGCCAGAATTATCTGCCGATATAGTTGACCGGGGTATTGTTATGACTGGTGGGGGATCTCTTCTTGCCAATTTACACCAAGTTATTGCTGAGGCAACAGGCGTTCCTGTCTTCTTAGCAGAAAATCCTTTAAATTGTGTTGTTCTTGGAACAGGTCGTGCTTTAGAAGAAATGAAGGCATTAAAATCAGTTCTAGCGAGTAATTATTAAAGGTAAGGGCAGTTTTTATGGTGAAAATATATACGCGCTATCTCGTTTTTATTTGCATGTTAATCGCTTCTTTTGGTCACATAGATGCTGCGAAAAAGAATTGTAAAGCTATAAAAAGTCACTCTATATCTACTAACCAAACTGTACTACAGTCTGCATCTGATCAATATGGTTTAGCTATACCTTATGCTTATTTAATGGACGCTGAAACTGGGGCAGTTTTGTATGCACATCAGGCAGACGTTAAAATGTCTCCAGCTTCAATGACGAAAATTCTAACAGCTTACATTGTGATGGATAAAATAAAGCAGGGAGAGCTTAAGGAAGATCACATTCTGACTGTTAGTAAAAATGCATTTCGCCGCGAAGGCACAACGATGTTTTTAAACCTGGGACAGCAAGTGCCTGTGATTGAATTATTAAAGGGACTTATTATTGATTCTGGAAATGATGCTTCTGTTGTTCTAGCTGAAGCACTTGCAGGAACAGAAAAAAATTTTTCCAATATGATGAATATGTACGCTAAAAAATTAGGGATGGAAAATACGCATTTTTTAAATGCAAGCGGCATACCACAGGACGGACACTACACAACAGCACATGATTTGGCTATTGTTGCGTACCGTGTTTATAAAGATTTTCCACAATATTTTCCTTTATGGGGGACGCAAGAATATAAATTTAATGGTATAAACCAATTGAATAAAAATTCTTTGCTTGCAAAAAATATTGGTTGTGATGGCATGAAAACGGGCCGCGGAGAAAATATGCGCTGTGGCATGGTTGGTACATGCGTTAAAAATGGCAGACGCCTTATTGCAGTGGTGAATGATTTGAAATCAGAAAAAGTGCGCGAGCATCAAATACTGGCCCTTATGAATCACGGATTTACTGCTTGTGAAAACTATTTTTTTTTTAAAGAAAAGCACATAGTTGACCGTATACCTGTATGGCATGGCACCAAATCACACATACGTATTGGTTTTAAAGATAAGGTCATGTTTACAAATAAACATGTAAATATTGATGACATTAAAATTGATTTTTCATATGAGAAATCGTTTAAGGCACCCGTTGAAAAAGGTCAAATCATCGGGAAAATGACGGTGGTCTTTCCCGATGACCAAACTGTTTATCAAAAAAATATCGAAACATTAGAAGCTGTTGAAAAAACAAATATATTTGGACGTTTTTATGATGGCATTATCTATCTTTTAGGTGCGCGTGATTACAGTGATGATCGACAAAAAATAAAACCCTTTCCAGATTTAAAGCCAACAGGGGCTTAAATACTTTTAGTAAAGTAGGTACGTTATGAAGTTTCTAGATGAAGCTAAAATTTTTATTCAATCAGGTGATGGTGGTGCAGGTTGTATCAGTTTTCGTCGTGAAAAGTTCATTGAATACGGCGGCCCAGATGGCGGCAATGGCGGTAAAGGTGGCGATGTATGGGTAGAAGTTGTTGATACTTTAAATACCTTGATTGATTACAGGTATCAACAACATTTCAAAGCTGAGAAAGGTCAGCATGGAATGGGACGTATGCGTACAGGTCGTAATGGTGAAGATACGGTTTTGCAGGTTCCTGTTGGGACGCAAATTTTTACAGAAGACAGAGAAACACTTTTGTATGATTTTACAACGGTTGGTGAACGTGTTCGTTTACTTAGAGGTGGTGATGGTGGCTTTGGAAATGAAACGTACAAAACATCAACAAATCAAGCACCTACAAAAGCAACGCCAGGCTGGCCAGGTTCTGAACAGTGGATTTGGTTAAAGTTAAAATTAATTGCAGATGTTGGTTTAGTTGGTTTGCCTAACGCAGGTAAATCTACCTTTTTGTCAGCTGTGACCCGTGCAAAACCAAAAATTGCTAACTACCCTTTCACAACGTTAAACCCACAGTTGGGTGTTGTCTATGTTCATGAAGAAGAATTTGTTGTGGCAGATTTGCCGGGTCTCATTGAAGACGCGCATAAGGGCACAGGTCTTGGGCACAGATTTTTAGGCCACGTAGAAAGGTGTCGCGCTATTATCCATGTATTAGATGGCACTTCTAATGATATTAAAAAAGATTATGACTTAATTCGTAAAGAACTCACCCTATATGATGCAGGTCTTGAAGATAAAATAGAATTAATTGCTTTGAATAAATGTGATTGCTTGGATGAAGAGCTTATTGAAGCGCAAATATCAGAGCTTGGTGTAGATAGGAAAAATATTTTCCCTATTTCTGCAGCAGCACGACACGGCTTGCAACCGTTGTTAAGCAAAACACTAACATACATTAAGGACGTAGATTATGAAAAGTTTTAAAAATAGATCCCTACATTTGATATTAACGACATTCTAATCAGAAAATTTGTACGCAACATATGATAGAAGCTCAAACATACAGCAAAAAACCAGTGAAAGAAAAATGGTCATTAGATAGTGTAAAAGCTATTATTGTGGGCTCTTTTGCGACCATGTTTGAATGGTATGACTATGCTTTATATGGCTATTTTTCACCTATAATTGCTCAATTATTTTTTCCATCAGAAGATACGTATTCATCCCTAATGATGGCATTCTCTGTTTTTGCAATTGGCTTTTTTATACGGCCTTTGGGTGCAATTGTTTTTGGTTATATTGGCGACCGACTAGGCAGACGCTACGCGTTGTCTTTATCTGTTATATTGATGGCGTTACCAACGGCACTTATTGGTATGTTGCCAACTTATCGTGATGCAGGAGTACTCGCCCCTGTTTTCCTTATTATATTGCGTTTAATCCAGGGATTAGCTGTTGGCGGTAATTACGGTGGAGCCTTTGTTTATGTGATTGAACATGCGCCGAAAAGCAAAAAAGGACTAGCTGGAAGTTGCTTAATGGTTGGCACAATTGGCGGCATTCTATTGGGCTCTGCTACGTCATCTATCTTTGCTTGGGCACTATCACAGGAAGCTTTATTGTTATGGGGGTGGCGCCTTCCTTTTATTTTTGGGTTGCTTGCAACTATCGCTGGTTTATATATTAAAAAAAGAATACCTGAAACCCCATCTTTTCAAAAAAATAACGGGGCCAAAACAGTATTACCTAAATTACCAATTGTCGATATATTTAAACATTATAAAAAACAGGTATGCCTTTCAATTTTAGCGATTTTGCCTGATGTGATTGGTATTTATACCATGTTCTTTTTTATGACGACGTACCTGACTGAAATTATTGGTTGGCACGCTGAGGTAGCGTTAACAATGAATACAATCAATTTAGGTATTATGGTGTTGCTTATACCTTACTTTGGTTATTTAGCTGACCGTATTGGTGGTCTTAAAATTATGAAGGCAGTATCCATTAGCTTTGTTCTTTTTTCGGTACCCTGTTTTATACTTTTAAGCCAAAACACTGGTGGTATTTTGGCTGTATTTGCGCAAACAGTGTTTGCGGTTTCTCTTGGCGCGTACTATGGCGCCATGCCAGCAACGATTGTAACAACTTTTCCGTCAAAAATAAGATACTCAGCGTCTGCATTGTCATTTAATGTTGCAGCGGCCATATTTGGTGGTACCACGCCATGGATTTGTACATTTTTAATTAAGCATACGGCTATCTTAATTTCCCCAGCATATTATCTGGTTTTGACGGGGCTTGTCTCTTTTTGTGCACTAATTAAATTGCAGAAATAGCACATATTGCTGCGCACTATGTTTTGTTATTGCTGCCATACGGGCTTGACGTTAATCTAATTGAACAAGTTTTTGCGACCTTGAAAAAATATAGGATGCATCAAAACGAAACACTAACAATTGAAGACGGTGTTAAAGAATACGGGTGTTTTGGAACCGAATGTCAGCATAGCCAAATGACTATACACTTCAAAACCTTATAATACCAATCATCAAAAATAAGTAACACTATTATTTTGTAATATGATAAGCTATATATGTGTATATAG
>CAZTIE010000103.1:0-5487 GCA_964613645.1 uncultured Verrucomicrobiales bacterium | reverse complement strand
ACGACAACCGCCAAATGACTGAAAAGCATAAGATCAAAATATTCTAAAAAGTTTCCTGTCAAAACAATACCAAGGGCTTTTTTTTCTTGACGTGATATTTTATTTTTTTTGTCTAATTTCTTCATATATCTACCTAATGCTTATATACAGCAAACAAGCCGTAATCAGTAAAAGAGTAACCTCACGCATAATCAGCCAGAAAGATACTTGCTCTATTTTTTTGCGCTCTTTGGCTATAGCTTTTCGTGTATGCAGAGCGTCCCTACTAATTAATGTACTAAAGCCCATACCATGTTTAGATATCTTTCTTCTTTTCACTGCAAGACGTCCTATCTTTAATCTGCTACTCATCTCAAGTTGACAATATACTTTTCAAAATAAAATGTCACGCCGCTCTTTTCATTATTTTTTTTGACTTATAATGAAGTTTTATTTTTGGATGAAAGTACCCTAAGGCACACAACCATAGCAAACCCCAAACACTTAAATAAGCTGCTGCTACGTAGTGACTAGATTGCACATTTAACAAGTATGTTAACAGAAGTGGGGTTGTACCGCCTGTAATTGCCATGCCAATGGTGAAACCGAGAGATGCACCTGTGTAGCGATTTTTTGTTGGAAAAAGAGTTTGTAAAAAATAGTGCCCAGGGCCACCGAAACTTGCAACAAGAACACCTAATAAGACCTGTCCCACTATAATCGATAATCCAGTATTGATTTGAAACAAGAAAAATGAAATTGCCGGAATAAACAAGCTTAATCGTCCTGCTAGCTTTAATGAGTTTTTGGGTGAAATCTGATCGCTAAGTCCGCCAAATAGTGGGCATAAACACATATGAGTTATTACCCCAAACAAATGATAAAAAATTCCTTGCGACAATGTGTACCCCATATATTTCGTGAGATAAACGCATGAAAATGAAAACAGAGTATAAGATAGCACGCCATTTATTAACCCTGTTGACATTGCTAAAAAGAAGCTATTTTTATCCTCATGCCACACAGTTGCAAGCGGTGTTATTGTCACTAAGGTTTTTGCCTGCAAAAATTCTACAGATTCTACAGTATGCCGTCTTATAATGAAACCAGCAACACTAACAAGAGAGCCAAATGCAAATGAAGTTCTCCATGCCCATTCAGGCATCCATTCTTGGGTTGTTAAAAACGCAATAAACATAGCAACGAGAGAACCAACCGTACAAGAAGAAATAAGCACACCACTGATCAAGCCAGGTTTTGCTTTAAGGTGCTCTAGCGCAAAAATTGCAGCACCATTAAACTCCCCGCCGGCACACAATCCCTGTAACATGCGACAAATAATTAAAATAATTGGTGCAATTATTCCGATAGAGCCATAACTCGGCAAAATACTAATAATAAATGTTGGGACACCCATTAATGCAAGGGACCACGTTAGGGCAACTTTTCGTCCGTATTTATCACCTATATACCCAAAAACAAATGCACCAAGTGGCCGTGTCCAAAATGCAGCTGAAAAGGCGAAAAATCCCCATAGGACATTATTTTCATTTGTAGATTGAAAAAACTCTCGTGCTAAAATTGTTATAAAGACACCACATAAAGTGAAGTCATAGAACTCAAGGGCATTACCTATAATGCTTGATGTTAAAATCTTATTCTTTAAGGTTTGGTTGGAAAGGCTCATGCTTAAAATCTCCTATTTGTGAATTGCCCCACGCCTTAATATTTAACATGGTTGAGAAAAAAAACATATTGATTTTTTTACGTTTTGCATACTCACCAATTAAAACCATGCAACACATTTACTCCCATCATTTCAAAATATATTGAAGATACTTAAAATAAAGGGTAGTATTAGTTGTAAGATAATTTATTGTTTACACACAAATGTGTACAGATTGTGTAGCTGCACATCACCTATGTAATATGCAATGAGTGCATATTCTTTCAAGCTAGCGTTCTGCTAGTGATTAGCAGCCTCCGTGTGGTTATGAACGAAGGCAACAAAACTAAGTTTTTAAAGTGAGGTACTGACATGAGCAACAAAAAAATCACGATATGTGGCACAAATATCCACCCTGGTGAGGAAGCAAATCTTGCCCTACCCCTTCCTGAACAATATTCTTTCGCTCCTTTATATATGCCCATTAAAGTTATTCATGGTAAAAAGGCGGGGCCTTGTTTACTCGTGTTTTCTGTTCTAAAAGGTACCGAACTTAACGGCCTAGAAATTGCAAATAGAATTATTAAAACAATAAAACCATCACAAATTTCAGGCACAATCATTGCGATTCCAGTGATGAATATATATGGACTAACGCACTACCCACAAATATTACCAACAGGCAATAACTTAGCCAGCTGCTTTCCCGGCAATGAAGACGGTTCGTATGGAGAGAGAATGGCCCATTTAATAACGGAAGAAATTCTTAAGAAAGTAGACTACTGCATAGAACTGCAAACCGGTGGCTTAAATCACAATATTTTACCCCAAGTATATTGTAACTTTGATAATGCAAAAGCAAAAAATCTTGCTAAAGTCTTTAACGCACCCGTTGTAACCAATGTTAGTCTAAAGGGGAATAACTTTAGACAAACAACCGAAGAGTTACATATTCCTTTGCTGGTTTATCAAGCGGGTGAAGCCATGCGCTTTGACGAAAATTCAATTGAACTTGGCGTAAACGGTGTTAAAAATATTATGCGTTCAATTGATATGCTGGAAAAAGAACCTGTTCAAGAAACGCAACCTATTTTTTCAAGAGAAGAAGATTGGATTGTTGCAGATAAAGGGGGCATTTTACACCCCAATGTTGTTTTAGGCCAAACAATTGAATGCGGAGAGACTATCGGCACCATTAGCGACCCGTTTGGCGCAGATATAATTGAACCGATAAAAGCCCCGCAAAAAGGTATTGTTGTAGGCGTCAACACGTCTCCATTAATTCATGAAGGATTACCAATTTTTAAAATAGCGTCTTTCCTAGATTATGACAAAGCGGAAACAGTCATAGAAGAATGGGACAAAAAACAACCTGATAGCTATATAGGTTAAATTTATGGGTGAAAACAAACTACAGGCGAAAGGATTCCTTGTTTGGGGCATATGTGCATTGTTTTTTTTGTATGAATTCCTTTTGCGTACAGTCATTGGCACATACCAACACCCCTTAATGTATGATTTAAACTTAACATCATTTCAATTTTCAGTCTTAAGTACAACTATTTTTTTACTAATATATGGCTGCATGCAAATACCTGTTGGTCTGATCGTTGATAACATTGGCCTTAAAAAATCACTTCTTATTGGTGCTATTTGCTGCATGATCTCATCTTTTGGTTTTGCCTATGCTGACAGCTACGCTGTCGCTTTAATTTACAGAATGTTAATGGGCTTTGGCGCATCCTTTGGCTTCATTTGCATGCTCATATCAGTACATGACTGGATGCCCCATAAATATAGCGCCATATTCATTGGGCTATCACAGTTTCTCGGAACATTAGGGCCAATGATTGCAGCAGGCCCTCTTGAAAGCCTTTCAGAAACCACAGGCGTCAGCTGGCGCATCATCTTTACATGTTTAGGTTTAATGGGCTTTGTGATAACCACTTTAGTTTTCTTGTTTGTTGAAAACAACAACCAAAAAGCAGGAAAGTTTTTGGTTCTTTATAAATCAGAAAAATTATCCACATCACTTTTGCGTCTATTTAAAAGAATACAACCATGGTACATAGCGATTCTGTCAACATGTTTATACTTTACCATAGAATATTTATCTGAAAATGAAGGGCGTGCTTTTTTGGCCTTAAAGGGCATATCGCCAAGTCATGCAGGCTATATGATCACGACCGCATGGATAGGTTATGCCATTGGATGCCCCCTATTTGGCTTTTTATCAGATATATTAGAACGACGAAAAGCAATTCTTAGTTTTTGTTCTGTCCTGGCATTAATATCAGTTTCCACGTTTTTATATTCACCCAACAAACTGTACATACAAATTGCCTTTTTTATGTTGGGTCTAAGTGCCAGTGGTCAAAGTATTGGCTTTGCGACCGTTGCAGAACAATTTAAAAAACAGTTCGTTGCCGTTGGTTTTGGGCTAAACAATGCTATGATTATGATCATATCTGCAATTAACGCACCTACAATTGGGTTTTTTCTTGATTACGCAAGAAATGGCGCCCCTGTTTCATTAGATAACTACCTACTCGTCTTCAATGTGCTGATCTTTATAGCAGCTTTAGCTATCATTATGTCTATATTTTTTGTTAAAGAAACTTTTTGCAAATCATCCATAGATTTTACAATTTTGAAAAACACATAATCATTCCAGCTTATACTAAGTAGCTTTTTACTTTGACGTTATTTTCAAACATAGGTTTGAAATTACAATCTATTTAAGTATTTAATAAATAACACACCTTTTGAATATAGAAAAATAGAAATAATTTTTATTTACATTTATTGTTATGTGCGGTAGTATATAGGCGAGGTTAGTAAGGTATTGCAATACTCTCACTCAATTTTTTTACGAATAGAAATAATTTTTTATGCATGTACCTGTTTTATTACGTGAAATGTTACAGTATCTGTCACCTAAAGATGGTGGTATTTATGTTGATGCTACTTTTGGGGGTGGTGGATATGCATCAGCAATACTTGACTCAGCTGATTGCAAAGTCATTGGCATTGATCGCGACCCAGATGCTATTGCACGTGGTGAAAAATTAAAATCAGAAAAATATGGTGATCGCTTAACACTGGTACAATCAGGTTTTTGCGACATCGATCAGGTAATATTAGAGCCAGTAGACGGGCTTGTATTTGATTACGGTGTATCTTCTTTTCAGCTAGATGAGGCTGATAGAGGTTTTTCTTTCATGCGTGATGGACCATTAGACATGCGTATGTCAAAAGATGGCCTAACAGCCGCGGAAGTTGTTAATACATACAGTGAAAAAGATCTCGCTGATATCATCTTTCATTATGGTGACGAACCTTTTTCAAGGTCTATTGCGCGCGCTATTGTACAAGACAGAGTAGAACAGCCTTATGAAACCACCCTACAACTTGCAGGCTTAATTCGTCGTGTTGTCAAGAGAAAAGATAGCATAGATACGGCTACAAAAACGTTTCAGGCCTTGCGTATATTCGTAAATAATGAGTTAATAGAGATAAGGGATGCCTTACAAAAATCTTTAAAAATATTAAAATCAGACGCACGTTTGGTTGGAGTTACATTTCATTCTTTAGAGGATCGTTTGGTGAAACGTTTTTTAATTGATAATACATTTCAGATTTTAACAAAACCCCTAGCACCAACACGTTCAGAGGTCTTAGAAAACCCTAGGTCACGATCTGCTAAATTACGCGCTGGCATATATATACCCCAACCTCATATGGGGGAATATTCTTAATGCGTTCATCTACAGCACTTTTTGCGTTAATTTCTGTTGTCGTTGGCGTTATCTTATTTCGCGTCAAGTATGAAGTTGATCATT
>CAZTIE010000102.1:0-5498 GCA_964613645.1 uncultured Verrucomicrobiales bacterium | reverse complement strand
GCTACCAAGGGATCGCTACTAATCCCTCCCCGCCGCACGAGACCATCTAGGCTTTATATTGCCTTACTTTATATTGCCTTACTTTCAATATATACCCCAATTTTTAAGAAATAGTTAACAAGATCATAAAAACCTTAATTTTGAAAATTCTATATTTTTTAACTAAATTTTAAGAAAAAGCTTGTTGAAATAGAAATATATTGCTAATAAAGATATTACGCAAGTGATAAATATAACTATTTATAGCCTGTACAACATATTATATAAAGTAAATTGGAAAAATTGTGAGTAAGAACGTTTGTATCGTGGAGTCCCCGGCAAAAATTGCGAGTGTGACAAAATATTTAGGTAAGGATTTTACAGTATTGGCAAGTTATGGTCATATTCGTGACTTACCCTCTAAAAATGGCTCTGTTGATCCTGATAAAAATTTTTCCATGGTATGGGATTTTGGAGACCGTGGCCAGAAAACGCTTACAGCCATTGCCAAAGCAGTGAAGCAAGCAGATACACTGTACCTCGCGACCGATCCGGATCGAGAAGGAGAAGCCATTTCGTGGCATGTTTTAGATGCACTTAATGTAAAAGGTGCCCTTAAAGGCAAAAAAATCAAGCGTATTGTGTTTAACGAAATTACAAAAAATGCTGTACAAGCTGCTGTTGCAAAACCACGTGAAATTGATCAACAATTAGTCGATGCTTATTTGGCGCGTCGTGCACTAGACTACCTTGTTGGATTTAATTTATCACCTGTTTTATGGCGCAAGTTGCCCGGCGCCAGGTCTGCTGGTCGTGTGCAATCTGTTGCACTGCGTTTAATTGTAGAGCGTGACGCTGAAATAGAACAGTTTAAGCTACAAGAATATTGGACAATTGACGGCCAATTTTTAAATATTCAAGATAAAAAGTACTCAGCACGTCTAACGCACTTAGATGGCAAAAAACTAACCAAATTTGACCTTAATAATGAAGATGTTTCAAAAGCCGCGGTTAAAGCTGCCTTAGATCAAACATACACCGTTGAAAAGGTCGTTAAAAAGAAAACAAAACGCAATCCAACCCCACCCTTTATTACCTCAACGATGCAACAGGAAGCAGCCCGTAAACTTAGTTTTGGTGCAAAGCGCACCATGCAAACAGCACAGAAATTATATGAAGGGTTTACAATTGATGGTGAAAACGTTGGTTTAATAACTTATATGCGTACAGACAGCGTCAACCTATCGCAAGATGCTTTAACAAACTTACGCAGCTTTATTGAACGTGTTTATGGCGATGATTATTTACCAAGCGATCCACGATTTTACAAAAGCAAAGTAAAAAATGCACAAGAAGCACACGAAGCCATTCGCCCGACAGATATATCGCGCACACCAAAAGATATGGAGCGTTACCTTGATGAGGGGCAATTAAAACTTTACACCCTTATTTGGAAACGTGCCATTGCCAGCCAAATGGAATCTGCTATTTTTGATTCAGTTGCTGTTGACATTGCATCAGAAGATAAAAAAATAGTATTTCGTGCATCAGGTTCTACCATGGTGTTTGACGGTTTCTTAAAAGTTTACCAAGAAGGTAAAGACGAAGACGACGAAGACGAAGACGATGAAAAGCTTTTACCACCACTATCTGAAGGTGAAGTCGCTAAAGTAAATGCCATCACCCCAGACCAACATTTCACACAACCACCCCCACGTTTTTCGGAAGCTTCTCTTGTTAAAAAATTAGAAGAACTTGGTATTGGTCGCCCATCAACCTATGCAAGCATCATTAGCGTTCTTCAAGACCGCAACTATGTCAAATTAGAAAAAAAACAGTTCAAGGCAGAAGATCGTGGTCGGATAGTCATATCTTTTTTAAAACATCACTTCAACCAATACGTATCTTACGACTTTACTGCCAATTTAGAAGAAGAGTTAGATGACATTGCTAATGGATCTTTAGACTGGCTAAAGGTCATGACGACTTTTTGGAAAGGCTTTAACAGCACTGTTACCAAGGCAATGGAGCTAACCACAACAGAAGTTATTTATGAAGTTGAAGAAGACTTAGCCTTCTACTTATTTAAAGGGCAAACAAAAGAAGAACGTATTTGTCCGTCTTGTAACAAAGGGACGGTCAACCTTAAGCTTTCTAAATTTGGTGCCTTCTTAGGCTGTTCACTATACCCAGAATGTAATTATACGAAACGCCTAGTTGAGGGGGATGGAGAAGAAGCTGAAGCTTCAGCGCAAGTATTTGAGCCACAACTTCTTGGACGTGACCCCAAGACAGAACAAACCATACATTTAAAAAAGGGGCCATACGGCTTTTACGCTGAATGGAGTTTAACTGAAAAGCAAAAGAAACCCAAACGCGTATCAATGCCAAAACATCTAACACCTGAAACATTTACCTTGGATGCTGTTTTAGAACTTGGAGAGCTTCCGAAAGTTATTGGCGAACATGAAGCCTATGGTACTATTAAAATTGGTATTGGTCGTTTTGGTCCCTATGTGCAATATAAGGATGGCTTTGTATCCATCCCTAAAGCTGAGGAACCAATGACTCTTTCCTTTGATCGCGCTATTGAACTTGTTGTTGCAAAAATTGCAAAGGGCCCCTCAAAACGTGGTGGTTTTAAGAAAAAGGAACCTGCTACAAAAAAGAAAACGACAAAGAAAAAATAAATAGACACTTAGTGAAGCTGTGGGAATTACATATGAAAATGACAGGCACGTTATGCGCTGCATTACTTTGTTTAGGGTTAATTCGCCTATATGCTAGTGAACAGTGCATCCCAGAGTCACTTTTATCGCCGGTGATTAACTATGATGCTTCTGCTAAAAAATTCAAGATAGCCAACCTACAGGCCATATTATTTTCACCCCTTTGCCGACAACTTTACACGAACTATACAAGCGTAATGATAAAGCTAATGTACGACACCCAATACTACATGCAGAGTTATTTTTTACATTGTTGAAAGTTAGGAATATAGAAGAAATACTCGGGGAATTTAAAAGTTACGGTATTGGCATTATATACGAACCTAGCTATGATTTAGTGACCACACACCTTGGTATTAATGGTTCTGGGCAAACTATTAGAACATCATTTGGTACGGCAAACTGCACAGAGTTAGCCCACCGAACCACTTTCAACTCTTAATGTATGGATGATTAACAGTATTCAGAATGATATAAGCTTGACCAAAGGTATCCTGATCTTTATTATATAAAGAAAAAACACACAGGTATCACCCATGAAAAAGATCCTCATCCTTGGCATTAACGGCTTTATTGGAAGCGCCCTTTCAGAAAGTATCTTAAGAAATACAGACTGGGAAATTTACGGCATGGACATGGGAAATGATAAAATATCAGATTACCTTGGTGAATCTAAATTTCACTTTTTCGAAGGTGACATTACTATTAACAAAGAATGGATCGAATATCACGTTAAAAAGTGTGACGTTATCTTACCCCTTGTTGCCATCGCAACACCGTCTCTTTATGTAACGGACCCTCTGCGCGTCTTTGAACTAGACTTTGAAGCAAATTTAGAAATTGTTCGCCAATGTGTGAAGTACAAAAAGCGTGTTATTTTTCCATCAACATCAGAAGTTTATGGCATGTGCCAAGATGATGGTTTTGATGAAACTGAATCCAATTTAGTAACAGGACCTATCAATAAACAGCGTTGGATCTATTCATGTTCAAAACAGTTATTAGATCGCGTTATTTATGCTTACGGGGTTCATAATGATTTAGATTACACACTATTTCGACCATTCAACTGGGTTGGACCAAAACTAGATAGCTTACAAACAGCCAAAGAAGGATCTTCGCGCGTTGTGACGCAATTTATTAGCGACATTATCCATAAACAAAAAATACTCCTTGTTGATGGTGGAGAGCAACGTCGCAGCCTAACAGATATTGATGATGGCATTTCAGCGTTAATGAGTATCATCGAAAATAAAGATAAAAAAGCAACAGCGCAAATTTTCAATATTGGAAATCCAAAAAATGATATGTCTATAAAAGAATTGGCACATGCATTGATTGACCTTATGAAACAATATCCGGCATACAAAATACTTGCTGAAGAAACAGAGATTATTGAAATCAGTTCTAAAGAACATTATGGAAAACATTATCAGGATATTGATCGACGCGTACCGTCAATTGAAAATGCACGCCGTATCCTAGGCTGGGAACCTACTGTTGATGTAACATCATGTTTGAAAAAGACGCTTGACTATCATCTCGGGCACCCCGATGAATCTTTAGATGTATAATTTATGAATATTAAATATGTTCGCTATACATTTTGGTTGCTATCCCTCGTTTTATTCATAGGCCTTTGGTATCAGTATAAAGAATCGCTCGTACCAACAGCGCGCGTACATAATCAAGAAGGCACGCAGATGGGGTCTTTAAATATTGGCGGCCCCTTTAAGCTAAAAAACCAAGATGGCAAAACGATCAATAGCGAAGATAGTACAAACAAAGTACGCTTAGTTTATTTTGGCTATACCTATTGTCCGGATCTTTGCCCCCTAGCACTAGCTAATATCACACAAGCGCTCCATTTATTAAAACGTGACAAAGACCGTGTGGAAACATATTTTATAACGATAGACCCCAAACGTGACACACAAGAAAAATTAAAAGAATACCACAGTAATTTTCACCCAAATATTCATATGTTGTGGGGAAGTGACGAAGCGTTAAAACCAATAATGGCCGCTTATAAAGTTTTTGCACAAAAAGTTGACGACGATAGCATGAGCGATTATCTTGTCGACCATTCCACCTTTATTTACATCTTAAATAAAGAGGGTGAAGTTGTGGATGTGATGCCGCACACAACACCCGGTGATGAAATTTTCAGATCTATTAACAATCAATTATTTAAAAAGAACGAAGCCCATATTGAGTCTTTAAAAGCCCCCCCTCACGACCAGCAACATGATGGGTGAACTTTGAACGTTTTGATTCTACTGCAATAAGACTAATTCTATCTCTTTTTATTGTTTTGTATGAATCAGCACAGGTAAGGCATCCAAAAATGCAGCATTGAAAACCCCTTTCATCTTCTTACTTTCTTCATCTCTCTGTAGTGCAAAAAATGAAATACTATTTTCATCCCCTTCAAATTTTGTTCAGAAAGAACCTTTGCATAAAATTGCGCAATGTTTTTGATATTATGCTGAAAAATTCCAGCTCCTCAAGCGCCTGTTACAAAAATCTGAATATGGCTATTTCGTGCTGCTGTGATTTGCGCTCTGATTTTTTTTTGCATTTTAGCTTCATATTTTTCAAGCCTGGATCGACCCCAATAATTAAGCCGATTGATTGTGAGAATTCGGCAGCCCTTTCGAACTGCGCAGACGACTTATACCCAAGAGAACTATGCAGCCTTCTGTTCCAAATAGCCATTAAAAAAACTTTATATCACTATAGTCATTCCAAAAACAAACCGTATTCTCGAATAGTATCATCAATTGTTAA
>CAZTIE010000101.1:0-5568 GCA_964613645.1 uncultured Verrucomicrobiales bacterium | reverse complement strand
ATTGCCTTAATTGATCATCGATTGCCAGTTGTGGTTTTAGCGACTTATGATAAGTGGTTTGAAAATACGTTATCTAATGTTCAAGAAGTTATCGCACGCGGGGCTTATGTTGTTGCTATTACTGATAAAAAAGGTGCGGTACTATTTAAAAATCAAGGCATGAAAAATACGCATATTATTGAAATGCCGATTGAAAATCATATGCTTGTGTCACCCATTGCATATTCAATACCGATGCAATTATTATCTTACTATACGGCATATTTTAAAGGTACGGATGTAGACCAACCTAGAAATCTTGCAAAATCTGTTACCGTTGAATAATAATGACAAGGATTGTGTGCTGTAAAAAATGCGGCACATCTTTTGTTTGCATGAGCGGTTTTGACGCACAGTGTTGGTGTATGTCACATCCAATCAGCGAGATTGATAGTAACATTTCAGATTGTCTGTGCCCTGATTGTTTACAAACCGGGGTTGAACAACAGGCTTAGATATTTTGGAAGCGTTGATGCTTACTAAGTGTTTTCATAAGTTCATCAGGCGCTTTAATAACATCAAAAATATGTTTGTGCTCTGGGCGTGCAAAGTTATTCTCAATAATATGATCCATAAGCTTTAATAACGATTCCCAGTAACCATAAGCATTCATAATGATAATTGGCTTATGGTGAATGCCCAGTTGCTTCCAAGTTATGATTTCAAAAAATTCATCCATACTGCCAAATCCACCAGGGAGCAACAGAAAACCATCAGAACTTTCTGCCATTTGCATTTTTCTGGTATGCATTGTGTCAACAATGTGGATCTCATCAATATCGCTATGTCCACCTTCAGAATCATTTAAGTGTCCAGGTATATAACCTGTTGCATGGCCACCATTTTCTTTAACACCATTTGCAACAGCACCCATCATGCTTAATTTTCCGCCACCAAAAACGAGCCCTATCTTATTTTTAGCCATAAGACGCCCCGTTTCGTCCGCAATATCTTTAAATTTTTGATCAATTGTTTCTGATGCACTACAAAAAACACATAATTTCATTAAAAAACTTTCATTTTAGCATTCTCCCCCTCGACAAAAAGGGGCATACAGTATCAGAATATACTAAAGTGCTTAAGAAATCCTTTATAAAATATGACGATTTTGACGACGCAGAAAAATATAGATCTTCAGTTGAGTACCAAGCTTGGGAAAGACAAGCTTATTATTGAAGAATTAACTGTTGATGAATATTTGCATGATTTATTTGATATCAAAATTATTGCGCATTCTACCGACATAGATATTGATTTAAATGCTTCGTTGGGCAAATCTATGACCATCTGTTTAAATGTACATAGTGGGAAGCGATATTTTTCTGGTGTTGTTGCACGATTTGAACAAATCCATACAACTGTTTTAGATAAAAAGAAAAAGCTTGTTGCCTTTTACCACATACGCCTTGTGCCTAAATTTTGGTTATTAAAGCATTCGAAAGACTATCGTATTTTTCAAAAAAAATCGACTCAAGATATTGTTAAGGAAATCATGGATGAAAATAAAATCACAGATTTTTCTTATACGGCAAAAAAGGGGGCGTCTAAAAAGCGTGAGTTTTGTGTGCAGTATGGTGAAAGCAATTTTGATTTTATTGTACGATTATGCGAAGAAGAAGGTGTATTCTTTTATATCGAGCACACAAAAACAACACATAAATTGCATTTTGTAGATGCTGCAACGTTACCTAAAAAAATAGAAAAGGGTGAATTCTCTTATGCACAAAAAATTCCTTCCTCTATGCTACTGAACAGCGTTTATGAATGTGTATCAGGGGAACAAGTTAAAGGGGCGAAGCTAAAAACAAGTGATTATAATTACTTAAAACCATCAACACCTTTAATGGCCGAAACAGCTGGAAAGGGTGCCGGAGGTACATACTTTAATTATCCTGGTTTATTTGAAGAAAAGGCCGATGGTGATACAAAAGCAAAAGATTTATTTGCCTCTTTAAACTGGGCAGGAAAAACCCTTAAGGGAACGTCTAGTATTCCCGCACTGACGCCGTTTCAATCCTTCAAAATGAAAGAACATCCACGAAAATCTTTAAATGATGAGTATGTCGTCTATCGTGTGCGCCATAAAATTGCACAAACACAACTTAAAAATGATTCAGGCGAAGCCGCGTACGATAGAACCTATGAAAATAATTTTTGGGCATATCCCTCTAAAGAAAAATGCAAGCCAGAACTCACACAAAACAAACCTCGTATCCACAGTTTGCAAACAGCAACAGTTACAGGCCCTGAAGGGGAAGAGATCTATTCTGATAAGTACGGCCGGGTTAAAGTGAAATTTCATTGGGATAGCCGAGGAGAAGAAGATGATAAAAGCTCTTGCTGGATTCGCGTTGCACAAAATTGGGCTGGAAGTTCATGGGGTGGTTTAGTTTTACCGCGCGTTGGCATGGAGGTTGTTGTTTCTTTTATGGACGGTGACCCTGACAGGCCACTTATTATGGGGTGTGTTTACAATGGGGATAATATGCCCCCATATGAGGCAACTGAAAATACAAAATCAACTTTTATGACTAATTCATCTAAAGATGGCGCAGGGTATAATGAATTGTGTTTTGAAGACAAAAAAGATTCTGAAAAAATATATATGCATGCACAAAAAGATATGAATGTTGTCATAGAAAATGAACGCACTGAAGAAATTGTTGAAGGTGATGACACATTAACCATAACAGCAGGCAGCAAAACAATATCTCTTGATGGTAAAGGTACAAGCTACCTGGTGGAAATTAAAGACGGAGATAAAGATCTTGAAATCAAAAAAGGCAACCATACCATTACTTTATCGAAAGGTGATCTCACAATCGATGTGACAGGTAAAATTGATATTAAAGCAACAGATAATATTACGATAGAATCCATGAAAAAAGTAATGATAACAGGCAAAACGGGCGTTGATATTAAATCTGATGCAAACATTACAAATAAGGCAAAAAACATTGAAAGTACGGCTGATATGGAAATAAAAGATAAAGCGAAAAACATTGAAAGTACGGCTGAGGCTAAGTTCAAAAATGTTGGAAAAATGTTTGATATTGAAGCAAAAGCAAACCTTAAAATTAAGGCAGCTAAGATGGATAGCACCGTAGATGGTCCGGTAATGAATAAAGCTGCTGCTATTACAACAACAGTAGATGGTGCTGTCACGAATAAGGCAGGTGTTATGACATCAAATATAGATGGTGCTTTTACAGTAAAGGGAGCTGTTGCAACTATTGGCGCCCAAGGTGCAGTGTCAGTAATAGCGCAGGGTGTTGCTACCGTTAAGGGTGCTTCTGTCGTCCTAGGTTAAATACAATGCCAATAATCTTAGGTATAGATCCTGGCCTGGTGACAACAGGGTATGGGGTAATTAAGCAAACAAAGAATACAATCACACCAATTGCACATGGACTTATTAAACCAAATACTAAGGCACCCATGGCAGAACGATTAAAAACGCTCAATCAGAGGCTTCTTGAAGTTATAGATTTATACCATCCTGATGAAGCAGCAATTGAAGAAACGTTTGTGAATAAAAATCCAATGAGTGCTTTAAAACTTGGCATGGCACGTGGGGTTCTGTTAATGACGCCCGCCCTTAAGGAGATCCCCGTTTATGAATACGGGGCTAATAAAATCAAAAAAACCATTGTTGGGGTTGGCCACGCAGATAAAGATCAAGTGATGATGATGGTTGGGCGCTTACTGCCAAAAATAATGGGGATATTAACACCAGATAGTGCTGATGCGCTGGCTGTCGCTTTATGTCACGCGCACCATGCGTTGCTTAGAAAAATCTAATTTTATTCAACAAATACGTTGACAGGTGCAGTGAATGGATGGTATTAATAAAGTCAAAGTGAATTTTAATTATTTTTAACGATTAGGTCTTAAAACACAGATGTCAAATAGAATTAATGCAAAACATAAAATTGATCGTCGCCTGGGTGTTAACCTTTGGGGTCGCGCAAAAAGCCCTTTAAATACAAGAAATTATGGTCCAGGACAACATGGTAAAGCTAAAGGCCGCCCTTCTGACTATGGTGTTCAGCTACGTGCTAAACAGAAATTAAAAGGTTATTACGGTAACGTTTCTGAAAAGCAATTTAAACGTTTATATTTTGAAGCAGTAAGACGTCGTGGTGATACATCAGAAAACCTAATCGAACTTCTGGAACGTCGTCTAGATGCTGTTGTATATCGCATGAAATTTGTGTCAACAGTATTCGCAGCACGTCAAATGGTAAACCATTGTCATATTCTTGTTAACGGAAAACGCGTTAACATTCCATCATACTCTGTAAAAGATGGTGATGAAATTCAAATGATTGATCGTATGAAAGAAAATGCAAACGTGATGATTGCTGTTGAATCTGGCGAACGTGAAGTTCCTGAATACATTTCAGTTGATCATAAAGCAATGAAGGGTTCATTTATTCGTGGCCCACAATTGCAAGACGTTCCTTATCCAGTTCAAATGGAACCACATTTAGTAGTTGAATTCTATTCACGTTAATTTGTGAGAAATATATTTTTTCAAAGCCCCGTTTTGGGGCTTTTTTATTACGGAGATTAATATGCACCAACATACAGACGCTTGTAATCATGATCATGCACCAAAAGATCACCGCGAAATCCCTATTAATGATGAATCTGGCTTTGAAGGCATGCGTAAAGCAGGTAAATTGGCAGCACACGTTTTAGATCATATAACTCCCTATATTAAGGCTGGCATCACCACCGGTGAAATTAATGATTTAGCACACGATTTTATTATTAAAAATGGCGCGCGTCCAGCGCCACTTGGATATCATGGCTTCCCAAAATCTGTTTGCACATCTTTAAATCATGTTGTTTGCCACGGCATCCCAGGGGATAAAAAATTAAAAACAGGTGATATTTTAAATGTAGATACAACGGTAGAGCTTAATGGTTGGCACGGCGATACAAGCCGTATGTTTGCGATTGGTAAAATTGGTGTACGCGCTGAAAAATTAATCAATGTGACATATGAAGCAATGATGCGTGCTATTGATATGGTAAAACCTGGTGTACAGCTTGGTGACCTTGGTCACGCAATGCAAACTTTTATTGAAAAAAATGGGTTTTCTGTTGTACGTGATTTTTGTGGACATGGTGTTGGCCGTGAAATGCATATGGCGCCATCTGTACCGCATTATGGATCTCCAGGAACAGGGGTAGAGCTTAAAGAAGGTATGTTTATCACCATTGAACCTATGGTTAACGCTGGTAAATACCCCATTAAAGTTTTAGATGATCAATGGACGGCCGTGACTCGTGATAAATCTTTATCAGCACAATTTGAACACTCTATGGGAGTTACAAAAGGCGGTGTGGAGATATTTACCCTTTCCTAAAAACAAAACCATCGTACTATTTATTCAAAACAAACCATTGTGTGTATAATGAAATAAAAAAGAATTTATATTATGTCCTATAGCTTAGACATGCGTCACCGTGTTGTTTTATATGTAAAAGATGGCGGCACTAAAATATCTGCCAGTCGTC
>CAZTIE010000100.1:0-5646 GCA_964613645.1 uncultured Verrucomicrobiales bacterium | reverse complement strand
CTTTTGTATAACGTATTCCCATCTTTTTGCCAATTAATATATCTGCCCTAAAATAGGACAGACCTTAAAATTCAAAAAAAGATGGGGTTCTTTAGACGCTTACGTTATTTCAGTTTAAAACACTCTAAACACAGAAACATCACGCCGCGTTATCTAATATTTAATAGAATAACCTCACGTGCTCTTTTCTCATCTACAAAATCAACCATAAACACACCACCAGGAACGCTTACTTTAGAAAAAATTTCCAAGTATTTGGACAGACTGCTTGAAAATGATGCTGTCAACTCTTGAAGATTATTGATATCAGCAGTAGGCTTTAGCCCTTCTACAATTTCATCGGTACCTGGCGTTAAGACCATCTGATGAACGAATATTTTATCATGAGTTGCTGTTTTTTTTGAAAGCATATCTTCAACATAAGAAAAATATTTTGATTCAAATTCAGGAACGGTACTTGCATTGTGCCAATCTGACCGTAAATTTTTTGCGCGGTCAATAGCTATAGAGCCTGGAAATTGAGCACCATTTGCAAGAAGAAAGATTTGTATATTTTTCCGCCACAGATCACCAATAGTATTACTTAAATCTTTAGATACGCCATGCCAATACCAATCAGCCTGTCTTTAATCATCTTATTTAGTTTTTGCGAATACCCAAAGTTTTGATCATTACCTTTATCATCAATATAGTGGTCTTGTACATCTTGAATATCTAGCGCGATAATTTCTTTTGGATTGTTTTTTAGGAAAATAAAAATTTCATCTAAAATTTCACTGAATTTTTGACTATATTGCGTATGAATGGTCCAAAATTCTTTTGAACTTTTCTTATAAGCCAAACGAATATCTAGGTATCTCACACCTGCATTTAATTGCTCTGCAATCGTTAAAGATTGGGCTTTTGCCCAATTCGCTATGACTTTTTCTACAGCGAATCCAATACCGACATACGTCAGTTTATTTAAAAATTTTGGAATATCCTGATTTGCCGCAATTCGTGATAAAAAGTTAATTTTTGATGTCCCTGAGTCATGCGATCCTGGCAACCAAAGATCTATAAATTTTTTATCGTTTATATCTTCTTGTAGATCTGTCATCCATTTTTTTGACGCAAATTGTTTTTCGTTCATTACCTTAGTAGACACAGGACGCACATTTATATATTGTGCAAAATCAAAGTCAATAAATTCACCTGGTAATACATATTGTTTTTTATGAAGCTTTTTCAAACAATTCTCATTTTTTACATCATAAGTAAAACGTTTATTTTTATGATTGATATATAATTTTTTCCCAGATACAAAAAAATATGCACCCCCGGGCATTATATTTTCTGCAAAGTCTTTTTGCTTACCACTGGTTGAAAATTCTTTTTTCAAACATGCCAAGGCACCTTTCTGTGTTAGGCACTTAGCACCTGGCCCTGAAGTATTACAAGAAGTATCAAGAAATGATAAAGAAAGTAGGGGGGACAAAAAACTTGCTGATAAAAGAAGGCAAAAAGTGAAAATGATTTTTTTCATATTCATTAGGTAACCTATAAAAAATATTAACTATATTTTATAATCGCATGCAAATATGAAAAAACAGTTAATTTTCTAAAAATCTTTCAACCGTTTCAGCGTTTCATCCTTACCGATAATGCTCATCACTTCAAATAAGCTAGGCGACACTGTACGGCCAGTTAGTGCAATGCGCAGTGCAGAGGCCACAACGCCAAGTTTGCTATCGTACTGTGCAGCAAGATCGCGCGTTTTTTCCATTAATACTTCTTCAGAAAAGTCTTCCTGCGCAGATAAAAATTCAAGACAACGCTTTACCCAAACATGCGTTTCATCTGTAACCTGTTCCTTAGCTGCATCTTCTAAATCTGGTTTGTGCATATAAATTTCAGCGCCCCAGGCAAGATCGACCAATGTTTTAGCACGCGATTGTAAACCTTGCATACCCTTTAGAATTAAAGATTCGGCTGCAGGTGTTACACCTTTTAATAATGGCTTAATTTGCTCTAATAAATACGCTGGAGAAGCCATCTTAATATAGTGTGCATTTAAGTTCTTAAATTTAACATCATCAAACCGAGCCGCAGATTTACCAACACCATCTAGGGTGAACCACTCCACAGCCTGTGCGTCTGAAATAATTTCAGCGTCACCATGCCCCCAACCAAGGCGCAGCAAATAATTACGCATAGATTCCGGCAAGAAACCCATATCTTTATAAGCGTCTGTTCCAACAGCGCCATGACGCTTAGAAAGTTTGGCGCCATCTGAGCCGTGAATTAAAGGAATATGAGCAAATTTTGGCACATCCCAACCACATGCCTGATACAAATGGTATTGCCTAAAGGCATTATTTAAATGATCATCACCGCGAATCACATGTGTGATCCCCATATCATGATCGTCCACAACGACAGATAACATATACGTTGGCGTGCCGTCCGCACGTAGCAAAATCATATCATCTAAGATTTCATTTTTAATACTGACATCACCTTGAACTAAATCCGTAATCGTCGTTTGTCCGTCTTGTGGCGCTTTCAAACGCACAACTGGTTGTACTCCCTTCGGTGCTAATTTAGGGTCCAGGTCGCGCCACATACCATTATACTTTGGTGTTTGTTTATTAGCACGGGCATCATCGCGCATTTTTGTCAATTCTTCAGGGCTGCAGTAACAATAATATGCTCTTCCCTGCTCAAGTAATTGATGCGCAACCTCTTGGTGCCGTGCAATACATTTTGACTGAAAAACAACATCACCATCATGTTTTAAACCAAGCCAAGTTAAGCTATTAAATATAGCATCAACAGCTTCCACAGTAGAGCGCGTTTGATCTGTATCTTCAATACGCAGTAAGAACTGACCCTTATTATGTTTAGCAAATAAATAATTGAAAAGTGCAGTTCGCGCGCCCCCAATATGCAACATACCTGTAGGGCTTGGGGCAAAACGTACTTTTATCATAATGTTTCCTACTTATCGTCTGTTGTTGGAATAAAATTATTTGGCTTATAAAGCTCTTTAGAATAGTTTGGTTTTGAAAGCTCTTTACCGTCTAGCAATTGCTTAATTTCATCACCTGTTAAGGTTTCAAATTCTAGCAAAGCATTCCCTAAGACATGTAGCTTATCCAAATTTTCTTTCAGAAGATGTGTCGTTTCTCTATAACAAGTGTCTAAAACTTGTGCAATTTCTTGATCTATTTTTTCAGATGTTGCTTCGGAATAAGGTTTAGATGAACTATAACCTTCTTCTTCATTTTTAAAATTTTGAAACCCAAGACCACCATTAAGCCCGCCTTCACGAACCATATAACGTGCAACACGTGTCGCTGCCTGAATATCTGAACTGGCACCTGTTGTCACTTTATCGTGACCAAAAATTAATTCTTCAGCGATGCGACCACCCATTGCCACTTTAATAGATGCAATTAACTGCGCACGCGTCATAGATACACGATCGTTTTCAGGCAGTTGCATAACCATCCCTAAAGCTTGACCGCGCGGAATGATTGTTGCTTTATGGATAGGGTCACAATCTGGTAGCATCGTACCAACCAACGCATGACCACCCTCATGGAAAGCTGTTAATTTTTTTTCTTTATCCGTCATCGCCATCGTTTTACGTTCAGCACCCATCATGACTTTATCTTTAGCTTGATCTAATTCTTTCATACCAACAGAAAGTTTACCTGTACGTGCTGCAAGAAGTGCAGCCTCGTTCACAAGGTTCGCAAGTTCTGCGCCAGAAAAACCTGGTGTGCCACGTGCAATAACGTTCACATCAACATCTTTGTTCATAGGTGTTTTTTTCATATGCACTTTTAAAATTTGCTCACGGCCTAAAATATCGGGATTTGGCACCATCACTTGTCTGTCAAAACGACCAGGTCGAAGAAGTGCCTTATCTAAAACATCCGGTCTGTTTGTTGCAGCAACAATAATAACACCTTGGTTTTCTTCAAAACCGTCCATTTCAACCAACAACTGGTTTAATGTTTGTTCGCGTTCATCATTGCCGCCACCCATACCAGAGCCACGGTGACGTCCAACAGCATCTATTTCATCAATGAATATAATACAAGGCGCGTTCTTTTTTGCATCTGCAAACATATCGCGCACACGGCTTGCACCAACACCCACAAACATTTCAACAAAGTCTGAGCCAGAAATAGAGAAGAAAGGCACATCAGCCTCTCCCGCAATAGCACGCGCTAACAATGTTTTACCCGTTCCTGGAGGGCCCACTAATAAAACACCACGGGGAATACGAGCGCCTAAACGTTGAAATTTTTGCGGTTCCTTTAAAAAATCTATAATCTCTTGAAGATCTGATTTTGCTTCTTCAATACCAGCAACCTCTTCAAATAAAACTTTTTTACCTTTTTCAAGTAGCCGCGCTTTAGATTTGCCAAAACCCATAGCGCCACCGCCACCACCTTTTTGCATATTGCGCCACATAAAAAAGAAAGGAAGCGATAAAATCAAAAGGGGTAACCAAGATAAAATAATCGTCCATATAGAAGATCCAGAATCTTCTTGCAATTTAAATTTCAAGGTCGCATCTTTTTCAGAGATTTCAGTAATCAGCTTTTCTGTTAACGGTCCTGTTGTTACTTGTGTTTGACCATTTTTAAGCCCGTACACAATTTCTGCACCCTGTGCATTAACCTTTTCAATATTGCCTTCGTGCACATCTTTTAAAAAGTCAGAATATGGCACAGACTTTGCCACAGGCTCTGCTGGGGCAACATTCATCATTTTAACAAGAACAAATAAAGCTAAAAAGCCACCCATCCAAATAAGTGCATTACGATAATTTTGGTTCACAATGTAACCCTTTCCTGATATTTTAAATAGAAGTACAGTATCATTTATATGTATTGTATTCATTACTTTTATAGCATACATTGACGCCACAGGTTAAGAACAGTCAGTGTAATTTTTTATTTATTCGGCAGAAAACAAGTCAAAAAAATGTACAAATGGAACAAAACAACACTGAACAGAAAATATCCAGTACTATTTGGCACCCTATTATCACTATCAGCACACACTGTAATTGCGATGACAATTTATACACTACGCTCCACCAACATGAGTGCTCATAAACAAATAATAGACTTCCCATTGGTTGATCTTACCTGGCAAGAAGCACAAACAAAACCACTTCCTACACACACAAAAAATCAACGTGACAATAAATCAGGTTCTATAAAAAGGACGCCGAGTTCTGCGCAAAAAAACACACCATTAACCAATGACATACCGCAGGATCTAAAACCCAGTGTCTATAATGAAATGCCAGTCTATCCAGAAGATGCAAAAAATCAAGAAATTGAATCTAGCTTTCGTGTATCCCTTATCCTTGACAAAACAGGAAAAGTAACGCGTATTATATTTCCCACAAACAATGAACCCCCGACCCTTTTAAAGGCGGAGGTTACAAAAAAACTGTCTAAATGGAAATTTACATCAAGTCAAAATTTAGCAAATATACAAATAAACGTGCCCATTCAGTTTAAATTGGATGTTTAAAATTCAAAGCTCACCACACCTTGAACAGCCCAACGCGCCGTTTTTACAGTCAAGATGCTGTCTTAAATTACAACCCCTAAATATATTTATTTTTTAAAATCA
>CAZTIE010000099.1:0-5683 GCA_964613645.1 uncultured Verrucomicrobiales bacterium | reverse complement strand
AGGGGGCTGATTGATGACAGAAAGTATGCTTCATTATAGCAAATTTCAAACAGTGACAGAAATGATTAAGTTGAATTAGAAGTTATACAAAGGTCTTATACAGAGCCACTTATTGATAAATGATCGAAAATACAATTGCCCCTCTTCTTTGTTATCTTGATTGTAAAATGCGTATTTTATTGTTTGTAGCACATGACTCTCAAGCAGAATTAAGCAAACGCCTATAACCTTTTCACCTTCATACAAGCAAAATATATATGCATTGTCATCCTTTAAGTATGCATTTAATTTTGTATCGTCAATTGTTAGCAAAAGTTTGCAGGCTTCTTGCTCCTCATAGTGCATGCAAAATGTGACTGAATAATGAAAAAAATGATATTTTTTTAAAACAGATTTTATAAAGACGTCTTTTTGTAAATTATAATTTGAAAAACATCCTTGGGGTTTCTCATGAGCAGTTTCAGATTTTAGTATTGTTTGTTTTAATGTTGCATATGCATCACGTGCTTTTGTATCTTTACGCAAATAATCCCTGAAAGATAAATTAAGTTCTAAGAAGCCGTGATCTACCTCACATATATGCAAGTTAATTCTTGGTTCTATAGTGTTCTTTGAATAATAATACCGAAGCGGAATATTCAGTTCACCTTTGGCAATATACCCTTGTGGCTCTAAGTTTTTTATATTTAGCAAACTTTTGACCACGCATAAAACATCAATCGTATTTTTTGATAGTAGGCCTGGAACAGCAGTTGACCCAATATGATGAATAGCTATGCAGTTATCACCTAAACAGTGTTGTATTTTTTGTGCTTCATCACCGAAATTTTTTGGCCATAAAGCAGAATAGGGAACGATACTAATTTTTTTTATTTTAGAGGCCATTGCACTGAAATCTGAATGTAAAATAAACATACTATAACAGCATAGTTGTTAGACTCAAAAGCACTTAGATGCAATCTGCTTTTATTGTAAAAAAAAAGGAGCATCGTAGCTCCCCCTTCATTCTAACTGAAGTAATTTAGTAACCATCATTTGCAAAAGGCAGTTCACTTAAACTCGCCTTATTTTCCTTTGCCTGACGTTCTTCTTGAATTCTGGCACGTTGAGCATCGTATGCTTGTTGTTGACGGCGTTGCTCTTCAGCTGCATATGTACGCTTTGAGTTTTCTATAGCTTGTTGCATATCTCTTTGTTCTTGTTGTCGTCTCATATCATTTTGACGGCGACGTTCTGCATCTTGTGCCTGGTGATATTCAGCTTGACGACGTTGTTGATCATATTGAGCTTGCTGCGCCAGTTGTTGGCGGCGTTGTACTGCTTCTCGTTCACATCTTTCTTGTTGTTCACGTTGACGACGTTCATTTTCCATGCGTATTCGCACAGCTTCTTCTTGTCGTCTAATTTCGGCCCTACGCTCTGCTTCTCTACGTTGTGTGTCTAATAAACGTTGTTGTGCATCTAAACGTATGCGTTGTGCTTCTAACTCGAGTTTTAAGCGCTTACGTTCTGCCTTACTTTTTGCTTTTTCATATGCTTGATTTTGGCTTTCAATAGATCTTTCTAATTCCCAATAATCTTGCTGTGTACGTGTTAATTCAGGGTCTTCAACTTTGTTATAGCTTAAGCTATAGCCCTCGCTTTTGTATGCGTTATCTACAGAAAGACGGTTTTTACAGCTGGTTGTAAGTATTGCAGAGATTGCCATCGTACTGATTAAAAAAAAATTGCTTGTATTCATGGAAAAATACCTTTCAAATAGTGAGTTATTATTTGTTTATAAGCACTTCATACATGAATGTCAATTTTTTTGGGAGATAAATTCTTCTATTTTGACACAAATCATGTAATGGTAACGATAATGCATGAATTATTATCGGTCGCTAAAATTATTTTAGCGCCTTTTTTTTGTGCTTATTTTACTTATGTCATGAAGAAAGGATTACACAATGTCAGTATTTACAAAAATCTTAAAGCGCGTCACATCAGAAAAGAAAACAGCACCAACGGAACAAAAGAAACACATGCATCGATCCTGGAGCACATCTTGGGAAGCACTGAATACACCAAAACAATATGATCATTTAGCTGCTAAAGGGTATTCGGATAATGTTATTGCTTATCGTGCTATTCAATTAGTTGCACGCGGCGTTTCAAGTATTCCTTGGTTGTTGTATACGCAAAATACTGAATTAGAACAACATCCATTATTGCACCTTTTAAAACACCCCAATATTCAGCAAGCTGACGGCAGCTTTCGGGAACAAATTATTTCGCACTTGCTCATTTGTGGTAATGCCTATATTTTAAAAACGTTAACCCCTAAAGGAGACCCTGTGGCGCTTACGGCTTTGCGGCCTGATCGTGTGACACTTAAGATGACAAAAAGCGGTCATATTGCAGCTTATGACTATAAAGTTGGGGATAAAAAATATATATTCCCAGTGGATATGTTAACGGGTGCGTGCCAAATATTACATATCAAGTTTTTCAATCCTTTAAATGAACATTACGGACTTGGGCCCCTACAAGCCGCATCCAGCGCTATTGACCAGCATAACGCCGTTGCTGAACATAACTTATCTATGCTGCAAAATGGAGGGCGACCTAGTGGCGCATTTGTTGTAAAACCAAGTGAATACGGTCCGTCATTATCTGATAGACAGCGTGATGCTTTAACGCGCGATATGCGCAAAGCTTATGAAGGTGCCACAAATGCGGGTCGTATTTTATTTTTAGAAGGTGATTTTGACTGGAAAGAAATGGGTTTGTCACTAAAGGATCTTGATTTTATTGAGGGTAAGAATTTATCCGCACGCGAAATTGCCCAAGCATTTGGTGTACCACCTATGCTTGTTGGTATTCCAGGCGATGCGACGTTTTCTAATTATAAAGAAGCACGCTATCACTTGTGGGAAGATACAATTTTACCGTTGATGGATTTAATAATAGGATCACTAAATCACTGGTTAAGCCCACACTATAAAGATGCTTTAAGAATCAGTTATGACGCAGATCGCATTCCTGCCCTTGCCTTAAGGCGTGAAGCATCATGGGCAAAAATTGCTGAAGTTAATTTCTTAACCGTCAATGAAAAACGGCACGCCGTTGGGTATGGTGATTTACCTGAAGGTGACAAGTTGCCCAGATAATTATCGTACATTTATCAATTTCTTGCAGGATGTAAAAAATGTTAGAATAGTGTGAATCATATTTGTACCATTCTAACAAAGCCTTCTAGATGAAAAAAATATTCCTATACACTTACAAAAAAATCATTGCGCTATTCATCATAGGTGCTATTGTGTTTTTTTACAGAGAATCCCTTTTAAATACATGTTACAAAGTTGAAGCTTATGTTGCGAAAGATTATCAAAAAAACAAAGATCTGATACAGCCCTATTTTGATGAACAATTTTACCTAAGCCACTATGGTGATCAAGTTAATGCATCTGGTTTGACTGCAATAGATCATTATTTACAACGTGGATGGCGAGGCGAATGGCAAACACATACCGACCCTAATACCTGGTTTAATACAACACTTTATAAAGAACGCTTATGGTACAAACCTGCCAAATTCTATCAGTTCGATATAAACCCCTTTGTTGATTTTATGAAACAGCTCCAAAACACATATGATCACACGGCCGATATCATACATATTTATGCAACGCAGGAAGAGTTACCTCGCGCATGGCTAGCTGCTGAAGGTTTTTTAAGGCTCAACAAATACCAAGTTATTCTACACGTTTCAAGCAATGTAGACACAAAAGAACTGATTCGTTTTGAAACACAAATAAACCGTGGGCTAAGCATAAAGATGGACAATGATCAAAATAACAGCTTTTATCAAAGCCCGTTTTTACAAACATCTTATGCAGATCACATAACGGATTTACCTGTTTTAAAGGATCCTGATCGTAATCAAATGGTTTCTCGGGTACAGTCTAACAAAAAGCCACACCATATATGGCATCAACTTTATAACCCTTTTAAGTGGCGTATAAATGGCAAACTTGATCCGTGTATGATTAATATTGGACACTACGCGGATGAACCTATTGTTTATTCACGCTACGGCAAAACGATTGAAGATTTTTCAGCCTATATGAAACGCATTGCAGAAGGGTTTGACCTGTTGTTGCTAAATACAAATATTGGCACAAAAAATTCTGTGATCATCCCGGGATATTTATATGCATGGGTAAACGAAGAAGAGCTCTCTCAAAATAAAACTTATGATGTTAGTTTTTTGCTAAGCATGGGTGGCGGTAGCTGGTCTTCCTTTAGGGAACGTGAAAACTTAAACTACAATCTTCGGAAAAACATTTGGGATAGTGCATCTAACCTAAACATAAGCACAAAATTTTATTTATCATTTCGTGATAAACATAAATTTCCAAAAGATATGCAGACAAGCGCGTTACCAACAGACTCTAAAAAATGGGTCTTTAATAGCCAGTTTAATATAGCCGTTGAAAATACGGCACAAGAACACTATTTTACAGAAAAACTTCTGGGGTGTTTCATATCTTTAACAGTTCCTATTTATATTGGCTGCCCCAATATTGGTGATTATTTTGATACACGTGGCATGTTTATAGCAACCTCTGTAGAGGATGTAAAAACAATATGTGCATCGATCACACCAGAGATATATGATAAAATGCTTCCATACTTAAAAGAAAACAAAAAACGCGCAGAAGAATTAATTAAGCTTGAAGAAAAAGTCTTAGGTGATTTTTTTAAGAAAATGATTTATAGTCATGCCAATCATAAACCATTCATAAAATAGATTCATTTTTTGTTATTTAGGACAATTTCTGTTTAATGCTAGAAGAATCCGCCTGTATTATGCAGGCTGAACTTATAGTATAGATATCATCTGTTGCAGAGTTGTTTTGTGCTATAGAATGTATTAAATCATGTCGCTTGCAAAATTGTTGTGCATAGGCAGCTGCAACCATTTAGAAATTAAATTTTTTAATGGCTCTGCTCTTAAGTCAATCTCACTAATTTGCTCCAATGGCATCCAAATTAAGTCAATATGTTTTTCAAGTTGGGGCACTTTGACGTCGTACTGTAAAGTATCCGATTCAACTTCAAAAATAAAATTATATTCATGGTTGTGGCAAATGCTATTGTGTCCGGGTTCAAAACTGTATTCTAAGCAGCCAAGCATCCGTTTTACTGTGCACTTAGCCCCTGCTTCTTCCATAAGTTCGCGTAACAAGGCCGCTTGAACCGATTCACCATGTTCAACATGCCCACCAGGTAAAAAATAGAAATTTAGCTCAAGATCTAGCGTTTTACACAGTAATATATGGTCACAATCAATAATAACAGCACGGCTTAAAACGTGAATATAGTTTTTATTCTCCATATATATAATCTCTATTCAGAAGAATGGAGGAGGAGGTGGGATTCGAACCCACGGTACAGTTGCCTGCACAGCAGTTTTCTAGACTGCCCCATTCGACCGCTCTGGCACTCCTCCGTTCCCGTTATACTACCTAATTTCTGCGCAGGATGTAAAGAAATTTGTATGCTGAACCGGCGCAAATCTCAATACAACACTTGACATTTTCCCATTTGATCGCAATATTGGGTGAATGATATAGCTTAAAGCATATAAAATGAGATATTAAGTAAATTTACTAAACAGGTCGTTTATAGAACA
>CAZTIE010000098.1:0-5740 GCA_964613645.1 uncultured Verrucomicrobiales bacterium | reverse complement strand
TATATTTTTATATTGCACATACTCATCTAGTGTACCATAAAATCAAATATTTTTATTTATACTCTAAAATATCGCCCGGCTGACAATCAAGATGTTTGCAAATCATCGCTAAAGTTGAAAAACGAATTGCTTTTGCTTTCCCCGTTTTTAGAATTGATAAGTTTTGCGGTGTTATGCCAACATTTTCAGCCAAATCCTGCAACTTCATCTTACGTTTTGCCAGCATGACGTCTAAATTTACAATAATTTCCATCACTACACCGTATAAGAATTTTCGTCATTAATTTTACTAGCCTCTTGCATAACAAGGGACACAAGAAAAACAATAAGACCGCAAAATAGTGCTTCAATATTTGGTGTACCAAAACCAAATGCTAAATAACGATGACCTGGATCGTTTTCTATTGTAAGCGATAATATTTTAACTGTCTGACTTAAAGGCTGCGCAATTAAACCGTACACGAAAAAAAGCGATCCTAATTTTTTATAACGCATTGCGTTATCAGTCGTAAAAATATTTCCATTTGTATAGCTTGTAAAAATGCTTTTTAAAATAAACAAACTGATATAGATCGGAAGCATGCTAATAATGTCAGAAGCAACTGCTATAGATTTATTCAGAAAAGTCCATTGTATTTTCCATAATTCAACAACGCCAATACTTTCATTTATCAGAACCGGTTGAGCTATAAAACCATCTTTCAATAAACCTTGTATAAAAACAGTATCAATAAATACCCAAGGAAATAAAACAATCAATGGTACAGAAACACACAAAATTTTAATAATCGTAATGGTCCATTTACTTATCTTTATAATTTTATTCATTTAATATTCTCCTAAAAATATTACCAATTCAACTATTAGCAACATCCTGATATTAAATCATAAAGAGAACGATTGTCAATATAAAATTATCGATAAACAGTGTTTTTTCAACCTATCTCAATATGCAATATCTTTTAGGAGGCTAATAGTCATTCCAAAAAACAAACCATAACTTCTATAAAAACATTCCAACTGAATTACCTTCATGCCAGTAGGGGTATTTTTTCATAGCACCAACATAATGAGGGCTCTCCATCCAAGAATTCAGCCAAGCTTTTGTCTTATGATACGGTGATGATTGCCACCAGATCTCATCTACGGCTGCAAATTGGCGGATGAGGGGGAAAATACCCACATCCGCTATAGATGGCTTACTATCAAGTAGAAACTTATGCTTGCCTAATCGCTGCTCCAGTTCTGTGATTAACAATTCTTCACATAGCTTACGGTTTTCTTCCGCTGTCGCTTCAGGGAAGCGATCACTATATTTATAGCGTTGCGCCGTTTTCACAAAATCACCTTCTGCAATGGCCAGCAAATAATTTACTGTTGAATGATCCGCTTCCCCCCATTTATCAGGATCATGATACCTTAAGGCAAAGTGGATAATATCCATACTCTCGTCAATAATTTTTCTATCCGGAAAGATAAGTGTTGGCACCGTCGCTTTAGGTGATATTGCTAAAAATGCGGCAGGTTTTTCTCTCAGCTTCACTTCACGAATTTCGCACTGCACACCTGCATAATGCATCGCAATACGCGCACGCATGGCCCAGGGGCAACGCCTAAAACTATACAAGATAGGAAAATGAGTCATGACTGTTGCTTTCGTATTTCCGGTTCTAAAGTATTATCGCCTAGGAAACTTGTTATCCCGTGGGAAGCCCATTGGCACCAAACGGCCCGTTGTATTGCGTTTACCAATCCAAGGAATCAAATTCTTTTCAACATAAAAATTACCATGGCGCTTTAAAGTTAATCCATCTTCTATGTTAAACGTTAAAATATCAACCAAATTACCTTGTTTATATTTTTGCAACACCTGACCGCGGCCCCGGCTTTGCTCTGGCATCTGATCAATTGGGAAAATTAAAATTTTTCTATTTTCGCCAAGCGTTGCCACGTGATCACCAACTACAATTTGCACAAAGGCAATTTTTTCATTATCTGAAACGGCAAAAACTTGCTTACCATTTTTAGTGGATGAGAATAACTCTGTTGCTTTAACGATAAAACCACGGTTGATATTGTTAGCCAGCAGTAACTTCATTTCACTTTTAGAATCAACTGCAAAACAAGCAACAATATCATCTTGTGGATCAAGGTCAATCATCATGCGAAGTGGCTCCCCTGCCCCGCCTGTTTGACCGCCCCTAACTTTAGGTAATTTATGAATATCTAAAGTAAAGCACTTACCATTTGTTGCAACCAGCAATAACTTTTCTGTGCTATTTGCATTCATCACAATACGTTCTTCATCACCATCCTTATAACGCAAATCCGTCGCATTATGACCTTTAATGGTACGAATCCAATTTTTTGAGGACAGCACTAATGTTAAATCTTCTTTTTCAATCATTTCTTCAAATGCTGTAATTTCTACTTGCGGTGCTTCAGCAAAAGTTGTGCGGCGCTTACCCGTTTTAGATTCTAAACTATATATTTTTTGAATATTTTTAAGATCTGCCTTAATATTTTTCCACTGCAGCTTATCATCTGATAGCAATAGATTCAGTGTTTCAAGCTCTTCAGATAAATTTTTATGCTCTGTTCTAATCTCAATTTCTTGCAATTTTCGAAGCGCACGAAGACGCATATTTAAGATGGCTTCCACTTGCGTTTCAGACAAAATGAATTTATCCATCATAATCTCTTTAGGCTCATCTTCTTCACGAATAATGCGAATTACTTCATCAATATTTAAATAAGCTATTAAATATCCATCCAAAAGCTCAAGACGTGTGACAATTTGATCTTGCCTATGTTTTGTACGGCGTTTTAAAACAACTTGCCTATGATTTAAAAACGATTCTAAAATTTCTTTTAGCGACATAACCTTTGGTACATTATGCTCGTTCAAAACATTTAAGTTCATGGCAAAACGAACTTCAAGATCCGTTATCTTAAACAAACTTTCCATCAAAACGACAGGATCAATATTTTTAGACTTGGGTTCTAATACAACACGAATATCGTCTGAAGACTCATCCATAACATCGCCCAACAAGGGAAGCCTTTTATCTAACAACAGATCTGCAATACGTTCAATAAGTTTAGATTTTTCTACCATATACGGTATTTCAGTTATAATAATTTTATAACTGCCGCCTTTAATGGGCATCACTTCATAGCGTGATCTTAAACGAATACTACCGCTACCTGTTTCATACGCTTTTTTAATAGAATCCGACTTTTCTACAATAATGCCGCCTGTTGGAAAGTCAGGACCTGGTATAAGTTGTACAAGCTCTTCAACAGTAGAGCTTGGTTTATCTATTAACTTAATACTTGCCAAACAAAGCTCAGCCAAATTATGTGGTGGAATATTAGTTGCCATACCAACTGCAATACCGGTTGATCCGTTTGCTAAAATATTTGGAATACGCGCTGGCAACACAAGGGGTTCTGAATCTTGTTCATCGTAAGTATCTTTAAAATCAACGGCATTTTCATTAAGACCTTCAAGCATTAAAAGGGCCGTACTTGTAAGGCGTGATTCGGTATAACGCATCGCAGCTGCGTTATCCCCATCAATATTACCAAAGTTACCCTGACCCTCAATTAAGGGATATCTTAATGAAAAATCTTGTGCCAAACGGACAAGGGCGCCATAAATAGCACCATCACCATGTGGATGAAATTTACCCATCACATCACCCACAACACGCGCACATTTTTTAAAAGGCATATTGGGGTTTAAACGCAATTGTTGCATCGCATAAATCAACCGACGGTGAACGGGTTTTAGCCCATCGCGAACATCTGGCAATGAACGCGACATAATAGTAGACAATGCATAGGCGAGGTAACGATCCCCTAATGCTTTTTCAAAAGTAACGGATTCTATTGATTTGATCTGAGAATTAGCCATAGTATTTAATTAAAAGCTTCCAACATTTGTTCACGTATTATAGGCATTTTTTCAGATGCCCTTACTTGTTTTATAGCATATTCTGATAGGAAGAATCCCGTTATTTTTAGCATTTCTAAAATTCTTTTATTTTTCTGTTCTTTATCAATACTTATTGCATCGTCAAAAAAACCCCAGGGATAAGTAAATAACTTACCTTTATATGGATGCCCACAAGAATAACAAGCGCCACGTCCAGATTTTGGCGACAAGTAAACAAGCTTAATAAGCTTATTGCATAAAGCACATTTAGATAAATCAAAGCCAAAGCCCATCTCATGAATTAACAAGTGCTCAAAACGTACATAGTTAAAAAGTGGATCGGACACCTTATGCAATGATGAAAACATTTCTTTCACATATTCATAGATAACTGGATAAGCATGACGTTCTGGCAACAACATATCAACAAGTGTGGTGACAGTTTTAAGAAGCAAAATGCGCTTACCTTGCGTCATAATACGTGCAATTGGGGTGTCGTTCACCTCTATCGTATAGGTTCCCAAATGGGCACTTAATCGCGATTTCCAAATAGCGTGAACATGATTACCCGGCTCAACCGACCCGGTACGTTTTGTAATCCGAAGCACACCTTTATGCACGCCATTTTCTTTTGTTAAAAGCGATAGCACAATAGATTTTTCTGCAAGCGGCTTTGCCGACAGGACTATGCCTTCATCTGTCCAATTCATTGCCACTCTCTTTATTTATCTCTGTACAAAACATATTCATGCACTATATAGTGTGACTACAGTTTATAATCATAAAAATTAAATGTATAGCTTGTCTTTTTTAACAAATCAAAAAAACATCGATACCGTCACTGCTCTATTAGAGCAGCATTTTGATACACTCTCTTGTTTTGAGGACGAATCAGCTGAACCGTCTGAAATTTTAGATGAAAATGGTTTTTATATAAGCTCACGCTTTGTGATTAAACTTATTTTGCAAGATAAGACGTATGCTCATTTTGTTGAAATGCTTTTAAATAGTGCTGAAATAAAGTTCGAACAACTATGCATTACTGAGATTATAGATCAGGATTGGTTGAAAGTTTGTTATGAAAATTTTAAGCCCATCTCAATAGGCCGTTTTTTTATACACAGCTCTTACGCGCCCGAAGTTGTGCCAGAAGACCAATATGGACTGATGATTGATGCAGCGACAGCATTTGGTAGTGGTGAACATCAAACAACAAAAGGCTGTTTAACAGCTATTGATCAGATTTTAAAAGACCATAGAATTGAGAACGTTTTAGATATGGGGTGCGGGTCTGGTATATTAGGCCTTGCCGTTGGCCTTGCAAAGCCGAATGCAAATATTTTAGGTGTGGATATTGACGCCAAAGCAGTGGACGTTGCTAATAACAATGCGACATTAAACAGTGTGCCAAATTTTAAGGCGGTGACATCCGACGGGTTTAAATCGCTTAAAAAAGATAAAGAATTTGACTTAATCGTTGCCAATATTCTGGCAAGACCCCTTATTAATATTAGCGCAGAGATGAAGGCCGTTGCGCATGATAAAACAATCGTCATTCTATCTGGTCTTTTAACACGGCAAAAAGAGGTAGTGCTAGAGGCTTATATCAAGACTGGATTTAAGCTGAAAGACGTTGTGCAAATTGATGATTGGTCAACTTTAGTACTGTCATAGTTCTATAAAGATTTTTTGTTTATTCATCATTTCTTAACTTTTTTTTATTATACTAAAAATAGAGCAATAACAGCTTTAGAGAATCTCACCCGGTGGGGAAGGATTAAGTGCGATCCTTTGGCGACA
>CAZTIE010000097.1:0-5835 GCA_964613645.1 uncultured Verrucomicrobiales bacterium | reverse complement strand
CCAGCGACACAGGGATTTTCAGTCCCTTGCTCTACCAACTGAGCTATCTGGGCAATATCATATTTATAACATTTTTGTATTTGTGATGTCTATAGTATTTTTTTGTAAAATTCATACAGTATATTTTTTTTAGTGTGCGCAATGTGTTTATAGGGATAAATGAATTTAATTTTAGGGGGGTTTACCATTCGTTTTAAATAGTTTATTTTCTAACCTTGAATGAGTCGTTATCTGTTGTAACGCTATGTGAATTATATGGAAGGTTAAATATTTTATGAAAAAATATACATTATCAGTATTGGCACTTGCTGCAGCTTTGTCTGCAACGTCATCATATGCTAGTGAAACTAAGAAAAAAGAAGAAAAGAAATCTGAAATTTATTGTGATGCACCTGCTCCAAAAACAGTGGCATCTGGTCCACAAGGTTGGGCTGTGTCTTTAGCTGGTGGTTTGATGATGATGGATTCAAAGCTCACTCATGACAAAGATAAGCTAGACTTAAAGTATAAGAATAACTACAAACGCTTAGGATTAGGAATTGCACACTATTGGACACTTTCGAATCGTGTTGTTTGGGGATTAGGGCTTGATGTATTTGCGGGTTTTGGATCTAAAAAAATTAATGCCACAATGACACAGAAAGTTTATGATTTGACTAACCCTGGAAACCTTGCAACAGTTCCTGTACCAAGTGCTTACACTCAAAAACGCCCTTTCTCAGCACTCGCTTTTTCTAAATTAGGTTATGCTTATGGAAAATTTACACCTTTTTTGATGTTAGGTATTCGTCAAAGTTATGTGCGTCATGAAATAGTGGCTAATGGAACTGACAATAAAGTGGTTCAAAAAGATGTTAGCTTTGCTATAACACCAGGTCTTGGTTTTATGTACAAAATGGGCAGTTGGTCTGTTGGTGCTGAATATATGCGTGGTGGAGAATCTACTTTTGGTTTAGACGCTTATGCAGATAAAGTACGTAATACATCACAGTCTGTTGTAGCACGTGTTTCTTATTTCTTCTAATTTTTTGGGAGACAAATCTTTGCATTTTGCATGAATAAGATTTAGCTTGATTATAGTGAAAGAAATGTTGACGTGTAAAAGTTAATATTTCTGACGCTTTAATAATAAAAAAACCCCTTGGGATATGTCCCTAAGGGGTTTTTTTATATCTAAAAGGAGGCGTTTATGCAAACTAAAACACATAAACTATGCATTAAAAATCTATCTGCAGATGGAACTTTTGAGGGGTATGCGAGTGTTTTTAATTTTTTGGACCATCACGGAGATAGCGTTAAAAAAGGCGCTTTTACAAATAGCTTAAAATCCAAACCTGTTAAAGGGCTGAAAATGCTTTGGCAGCACGATCAAAATAAGCCAATTGGTGTGTGGGAAGAGGCAAGAGAAGACGCTTACGGCTTATATGTGAGGGGTCGTTTATTAATGGAGGTGCCACAAGCACAAGAAGCTTATACGTTTTTAAAAGCGGGTGTTATTGAAGGACTTTCAATTGGTTACAAGCCCGTACACAGCTACTTTGATGAAAGTAAAAAAGTGAAATTTTTAACAGAAGTGGATTTGTTGGAAATTTCGCTGGTAACTTTTGCTGCGAATGAAAAGGCAAAAGTCATAAGTGTGAAAAACTTAATCAATATCAAAAAACGACTGCAAGATTTACAAGGTGCTTTAGAGCATTTGGCCAAGACAGTCGCAACATCAACAGTTGTATATTAGGGAAATTTATGGAAGAAAATACATTAAAAGATATTGAAAAATCTGTGAAGAATTTAGAAAACACATTTACACAATTTACACAAGAAAGTGAGCAAAAAATGAATCAATTTTACGCAATAAAATCCGCAATTGCCATGTCTTCTGGTTCTGACAGTTTTGAAACACAAGAAAAAAGCGCAGATTTTAGATCTTTTTTAACAAAAGGGATAGGACAAAAAATGTTATCCACACAAACGAATGGTGGCGAATATACAATACCAAATTTTGTGGTTGAAAATATTCATAGTCAATTAAAAATGGGAAGCTCTCTGCGGTCTATTGCAAGTGTCACTGAGGTGTCTTCGGATTCTTATGAATTATTGGTAGATAAGGGAGAAGCTAACGTTGGTTGGGCTGCAGAGATGGATGACCGTCAAGAAACGGATCTACCTGAACTTCAAAAAATTCAAATTCATACACATGAATTATATGCAAAACCACGTGTTAGCCAAAAGGTTTTGGACGATTCTAGTGTTAATTTAGAAGAATGGATCAGCAATAAAATTTCAGAATCCATGAGTATTATGGAAAATGCGGCTTTTATTAAGGGGGATGGTGATAAAAAGCCAAAGGGAATTCTTTCTTACCCTTTATCTGAAGAAATTTCCGATGATCATTTGCAAGTGGTTAAAACTGGTGAAAATGGATCTATTCAAAATGCAGATGCCTTACTGGCTGTTGTAGATGCGCTTAGATCTGACTTTTTACCCGGCGCTTGTTGGATGATGTCACGATCAGCATTATCTATGCTCCGCGGGTTAAAAGATGAGTCCCGTCGTTATTTGTTGCAGCCATCATTAAGTGAAGGGATGTCACACACATTGCTAGGATTTCCAGTGGTTTTAAATGATGCCTTGGATCAAGTGCGCCCTGGCGAGGTGTCAACGCCAATACTATTTGGAAACTTTAAGCTGGGCTACCAAATTGTTGATCGCCGTGATGTAACGTTGCTGCGGGATCCATACAGCTCAAAACCATTTGTTGAGTTTTATGCAACAAAACGTGTTGGTGGTGCTGTGGTTGATTGTAATGCAATTAAAGTTCTTCAATTTTCGGAATAACGTATTTTTATGCCCTGCTATAAAATGCAGGGCTATAACAATCATGATGGAGTTATAAGTGTTGAAAATTGTTGAAAAGGCAGAAATTTATGCCGTGACATTGGAAGATGTTAAAGTACACCTGCGATTAGAGCATGCTGAGGAAGACCAATACTTGTTGCATTTGGTTGAAACGGCAACGGAATATATTGAGCGTTACTTAAATAGGGCATTGTTGACACAAAAACTTTCTTTCACCTGTGAACCTAAAGCAGTAAAAGGTGGCTTTTGTGAAATAAAATTGCCCAGGCCTAATATTTTGCATGTGCATTCGGTGACTAGCATTAGAAGTGGATCTGCTCGGTATGCAGTGAGGAGATATCAGTTAGTGGATACTGATAATAGCCCTGTTTTAACGCTAATAACATCAGATCCTCTTATTGAAGTTGTGTATCAAGCTGGTTTTGGTATATATCCAAAACATATTCCAGCCCCTATTAAACATGCGCTTTTACAAATTATTGCAGAATTATATGAAAATAGAGGGGGAGAGCCGATAGAAAAATCAAATTTTTATAAAGATTTATTAGAACCTTACCGCGTAAAGGAGATTTTATGAGTGATAAAATTGGCGAAATGCGCGCACGAATTCAGTTGATTTTCAGGGAACTTAAAGAGAATAAAAATGGTGAATTTTTAGAAAAGAAAATACCTGGAAATTCTTATTGGGCAAGGATGAGGCCTATTAATATGATGGGGCGCAAACTAGCGCAATCTGCAACCATGGATGAATGGAACTCACTTGAGAAATCATTCCCTAAGAAGTGGTATAAAGTAGCTATGCGAAATTATTATAACAGAGATGCTTTACAAGCAACTCTATTCGGGCTAATGTTTAATAGTAAGTTGATAAAACTAGCAGCCCCATTTACCCCATCTCTTGATGGAAAATGGGTAGAAACCTTAGGGTTTGAATGTTAGATCACTATGGAGATACACAATGGCTGATTATGGCGTCTTGTCCGCAATAAGGACTTTGTTAATAGAAGATGAAAATATTATTAGGCACGGCCTAAAAGAAAAAGTTCACTTAGCTTATCCACCTGAAACTGAACCGCCTGCAGTTTTGCTAGAGTTGGAAGAAATTTGGACATCCTTAAAATTAGGGACAGATTGTGGTCATGCACGCTTAAAAATAAAAACATCCGTCATTAGCAATACGCCGACAAATAATAAAAATCTTAATACAGCTGACGATATTAAGAAACTAATGGATGGTAAAACGATCATTGTAAACGATGGTATGCGTGCAACAATTCGTTTATCAAACAGTGTTATAGATTTGCCCAAGAAAAATACACCACGTTTGGTTGAAGATTATTATGAAGTTCTTGTCCGCGGATAGTTTGGGGGGTGTATGTTGAAAATTGTAAAAGCGATGTTTAAAAGGGTTAGCTACTTACATTACTACTAAATAGGTGGAAAAATGACAAATAATATAATGCAAGAGCTAGATCCAGATGATCTAGCCTTTTTTTTTGATCAATATTTAACACAAAGGGAGGCACTATTAATAGCGCCTTTACCTTTTTGGTACTGAGTGGGGTATAATGGAAACTGTATTAACATTTATTATAGGGGGATTGCCCCCTTTTTCTGCACGGGGTTGTGTGCAAACTTTAAAACCGGTTCAATTAGGAAAAATGGTACGCACAGTAAACGGAGAACTATTGCACCTTGGCCCTAAGACACTAAAGTATAAATCAATAATTGAAGCCAAAGATAAAAGTGTTTTAGCTGTTGATAATTTTAGCCCAGGATCACATGTTCGTGTTGGTTGTATTCAACGTCTATGGGAGAAGATAGAAGGTGGTGCGAGGCATACAATAACACGAGAGGATGTGCCTGGGTCAGTATCCGTTTTAGATGATGATCAAAATATTATTCCGTTTTCTCAAGTTGGCACGCAAATAACGCTTGATAACTATGATAATTTACCGGCAGGCAATGCATACTTTGTGACATACCGACCTTATTTAGATATGCGTATCACAGATTTTTCATTAAAAACAAAGGAATGGTCAATGGAAACCGAGTGGAATCTTTTTTTGGATGAAATTTAACGAATTATTAGTATTTTGTATGTAAATTAAAAGATAGATGGTAATTTAAATATGAGCTTTTTATGAAAAAAGTCAAAAAATATACAATATTATTCATGGGGTTAACGACTCTTTCAGCGCTGTCGGCATTTGAACCTAAGGTGGGTTGTACTGGTTTAAGTGATAAAAAATGTAAGGCTGAGCAACTTAATCTTGATAAGCTAAGTACATTTATGAGAGAACTGAGTGTGATAGATAAAAAAACACTTAAAGAGAAACAGTTTTTAGAGAAATTTTCGAAAGAAATTTTTGGTGTTTCTTTAGAATTTTTTGTAAGTAGAGCTGATGAAGAAGAATTCTTTCAGTTTTTTCGGGATATTAAACATACTGTTAATAATGAGTATAGAGAACTTGGTTCTGTTAACGTCAGTGAAGCAAGACCTTCTGGTACTGAACCCCATGAGCTGTTTTTTTCTTGGGAATCCGGAGATAAAGTGGGCGAAATTATTTTAAAGTTCAAAGCAATCTAGATGATAAGTGGATGTTTTGCACTTACTGAATGTTCAACTTATAGTAGCAGGTTACTCTTTCATTTTTGTCATTTGTATTTCTTTATGCGATAGGTAAAAAGCTGATGCAATGATGATGCTTGAGCCAATTAATAGCGTTGATGTTGGTACTTGAGAGAAAAATAAATAACCAAATAAACCAGCAACAATAAATTCTCCATATCTAAATGGGGCTAGTGCAGATGCTTCTGTAGCTGAGAAAGCTAGAAATAAACATACTTGGATTAAGTTTCCACCAATACCAAGAAGTATGAGATAGAAGAATTCTGATTGTGTCGGCATTTGCCATACAGGGAATACAAAAGGTAGTGAGATTAAGCTTGTGACTAAGCCAAAATGAAATAAAAGTG
>CAZTIE010000096.1:0-5871 GCA_964613645.1 uncultured Verrucomicrobiales bacterium | reverse complement strand
CCAGGCATTTAATAAAAATATCAACCGTGTTGCACTTCAAACTTGAATGTGGCAGGCTGATTTAATCTATTTAAGCCTTAAAACTCAATATCAACTTTTAAAACTTTGATGTCCAGAGGAACAGACACTTGTGTTTGGAACTGTACAGACTCTTTTGCAGGAATTTCGGATTGAATAGCGTTGTGCGTCCACGCCTTTACAAGACAGTACGGGTTACCCTGTGTTAAATTTTTCACAAGGGATGTATCGTCGCAAGCAGCCCAAGCTTTTAATTTTAATGATGGGAGTTTTTTTTCTTCATCAGATGGGTTTAATATGACCCCAGTTACATTTAATGTCGCCCCATCTTTATGGCATACAGAGGAAAATTGAACGTCTTGGATGCTTAACCCCAAGAAATATGTTTGTGAATCCGCTATGTTTAGTGGCTGGCCATTTTGAACAAGGGGTACTGTTTGAATAATATTGAAATAGCCAAATGCATAAGCCAGCGTAAACCCGATAATTGCTACCAATAACAATACTATTATTTTGTATGAGGTGGAAATTTTAGCCCGTTCTTGTAGCTCATGCATAGCAGGTAGTTCTGTGAAAGCGCCGACATCATTAAAAGGCGAGTACTCTTCTTGCATAACGCGATCATGGTAAGCTTGATCATATTGCGCAGCTGATGGGTTGTATGCATGTAAGCCCGACAAATCAGTGTGGTCATAATATTTTGTTGGTGTGCGTGCGATTGTTTTACCAAAATTATTTGGCTGCTTTCCACCATCATACCATGCAAAGCCTTGTGGTGCGTTGAACCACCATTCATGCAAGCAGTGTTGGCAGGATAAGAACCATCCTGGGGTTCTATCTTTATGGGGTATGCCTTTGTGGTTACGTGTTTTTGCTTGTGGTAACTCCGCAGGATCAACGTGATATGCTTTGCCGCATTTTGAACAACTAATAATCAAGAGAGCATCATACTGAAAAAAGTCCTTATTATCAGAATCCTCTAATACAGGCATAAAATCAAGATTAAAATGATTAGCTTTAAAATCATAACAATTATATAATCATGAAATATTAATACTTTAAAAGAAAATTGAATGCGCCTTAATAAATTTATTTCTCATCACGGCATTTGTTCACGACGTGACGCTGACAAACTGATTGAGGGTGGGCGCGTTAAGATTAATAATAAAGTGCAAAGCACGCCCTATATTGTTCAAGATAGTGATATTGTTATGGTTGATGAGAAAATTATCCAGCGCGAGATAGCATTAAAAATTTGGGCATTTTATAAGCCAGCAGGTATTATAACATCTCATAAAGATGAACATGATAGGGATACCGTTTTTGATCAACCCTCTATTAAAAAAATACGCCATCAAAATGGTTATATCATTTCGGTTGGGCGGTTGGATTATAATTCAGAAGGATTATTACTACTGACTAATAGTCCCGACTTTGCACATGAATATGAAAAACCCTCGTCTAATTTGCAACGTACATATCGTGTGCGTGTGTTTGGTGACATTAACTATAAAGCTCTTGATGAATTAAAAAACGGCATTACAATAGAGGGCATTAACTACAAGCCGATTCACATAGAATATGATATCAAAAAGAATAACAGTAAGAATACGTGGATGTTGGTGACGTTAACCGAAGGGAAGAATAGAGAAATTCGACGCGTTTTAAATCACTTTGATTTGCAAGTGAATCGTCTTATTCGTGTGGCATTTGGTCCTTATAGTTTAGGCGATTTAAAACCAGGAGAGCTGAAATCCCTAGACAGTCATTAACTATTTTTAGTGTGGGTGGAAAATATTTCAGAATATATTAACACATTCTAAGTGACAAACATTGAAATGTTTGTCAATATCTGCTATATAGGTATATGCGCTTTAATATAAAATAGGACTTATTCATTGTTAATTAATGTTTCTTATTCTGACAAATACCTCTATATTTGGGGGCTTACGGATAATGTTTCGGAAAAAAACGGCGTCAACTTTATTGAAGTTGAAAAATCTATTTTAAAAAACATTGCAATAAAGTGTGCGTTAAAGCAAAAATATGTTTCCGAACTAAAGACAATCTCTATTTCTCTGCCTACTAAAGAAGGTATTGTTGATGTGGCAGGTTCTAGTAGAGAATTTCAAGAATACTCTACCCATGCTTACCGAATTCCCCTGCATGGTTTTATGCCTTATGCGCCAACGCGTATTAAAAAAGAATTCCCTAAAAAAAACTTTATGAATGTTCATTTTTCAAATACGTTCACTTTAACGCATCTTTTGATGCGTATTACATCTCAGTTATTTGATGCGCGTTCTTATTATGCACATTTTTCAAATACAGATGGCAGGCTACATACTAAATGGTGTGCAAGTTTAAAGGAAGATGTTCGTTTTTATATAGAAAAATTGGCGCAATCTATGCCAGAAGCATTTTTCATATTAAATGCTGATCATCAAGTCAATCATTTTTTTGTGATTAGGCAGATGATGGATGCTGCGATGAATAGCATGATGTCCCATACACAAATGCTTGACCTAAAATTAATAAAAACATTAGATGACAAGACAAAAAGTATTTTAAATAATATGTTGGATTCGGATGCTGAGCCTTTATTGTTGGATGACCATCAATTGCCTGAGCGCATCATGCCTGAAATTTCAGAATTCTATCAAGATAATGCTTATTATACACCTGTTATTAAATTTGAATTAGATGAGCATAATGCAAACCTTTTCAGATGCCGTGTTGATTTGTTTGATAATAAAAAGGGGACAGAATGTAGTTTGGATAGCCTGTATAAAAGAGACAAACAACCATACTACGATATTTTTCATGCAACGTTAAAAAGTCAGCATATAGAAAAAATGCTGAATCTGAAAGATACTATCAATATTGCTGAAATGTCGTCTGTTTTGGAAAAAGTAAAAGATATTCAGGCAGCAACAGGATGCAAGGTATCGCTACCAACAGGAATGACGCATGTGCCAGTTGCCCCAAAGGCAGAGGTGTTTATTGAAGCTGGGCAACACGAAGACGAGGAAAGCCTTTTCTCTCCTGCTGCAATTTCCAATATTAAATGGAATATTTTGTTGGGAGATACGCCTGTTTCTTTAGAAGAATTGCAGAAACTAGCGGATGATAACCAGACGCACTATATGAGTGGTGATACCTTGATCCCAGTTAATGTGGATCAACTACATTCGTTTTTAAAACAAGTTAAAAAAATTCAAAAAAACAAATTAACCCCTTTTGATCTGCTACGTGCGGATGCAGCTTATGGCATAAATTATAATGTTTCTTCCGGGTGGCTGCAGAAAGTGTTCCAACAGCTTCGTGGTCAAACCCCTATCAAAGAACAAGAACCTCCTGAAGGGTTAAATGCAGTTTTGCGTCCTTATCAGGTGCGTGGGTATTCATGGCTTTGTTTTATGCGACAAGCTGGCCTTGGTGCATGTTTAGCAGATGACATGGGGCTTGGTAAGACGATTCAAACGATTGCTTATATGTTGCGCGTTCGTCAAGAAAATGCAATGTCTAAAAAACCCTTTTTATTAGTCTGCCCAACGTCACTACTTTCTAACTGGCAAAGAGAACTTTCTATTTTTGCACCAGACCTTGTGTATCATGTGCATCATGGTGCAGACAGGGATAAAGAGACTGACTTTTTTGATGCAGATATTGTAATTACCAGCTATAGTCTTGCTGATAGAGATTTGTCATTTTTAAAACAGCAACTTTGGGATGTCATTATTCTAGATGAAGCACAAAATATTAAAAATGCGAATGCAAAGCAAACGAAAGCTGTTAAGTCATTAAATGCGCGTCATCGTATTATTTTGACAGGTACGCCCATTGAAAATAGACCGACGGATATTTGGAGCTTGATGGATTTTGTGAATCATGGCTTGTTAGGTACTAAAAGTTGGTTTAACAGCCAGTATGGGCGTGCTTTGTCTTACAGTAATAAAAAAGAACAGCAAGAAAATGCGCAAAAAGTAGCGCAACAATTAAAGCTTGTTGTCTCCCCCTTTATGTTAAGACGATTAAAAACAGATACAACAATTATTTCTGACCTTCCTGATCGCATTAATCATAAGATTGTTTGTAAGTTAAGCTTAGAGCAAACATCGCTTTATAAGGCATGTGTTGATAATATGCTGAGTGAGCTTTCGCAAACAAAGGATGGTCTTGCAAGGCGTGGACTTATTTTGACGACATTGATGCGCCTAAAACAAATCTGTAATCATCCAGCGCAATTTACGAAAGAGGCTCTTGAAGGTAATTCTGGTAAAATGGATGTGCTATATGGTTTGTTGGATGAAATTTTAGAAAATGATGAAAAAGTATTGATATTTACTCAATTTAAAGAAATGGGTACTATTTTAACGAAATTAATTTATGAAAAAACAGGTAGAAGGGTGCCTTTCTTAAATGGAAGTACGCCTGCAAAAGACCGTGGAAAAATGGTTCAAGATTTTCAAGAAGAGAATTCATCAAACATTTTTGTATTGTCATTAAAAGCTGGTGGTATTGGTTTGAACTTAACGGCAGCAAATCATGTTGTTCATTATGATAGATGGTGGAACCCAGCAGTTGAAGATCAAGCAACCAGCCGGGCGCATAGAATAGGGCAGAAAAAAATTGTTTCTGTGCATACATTTATTTGTAATGGAACGATTGAAGATCGTATTGATGCCATGATTGAGCAAAAAATATCTTTAGCACAAAGTGTTGTGGGCGAGGGTGAAGGCTGGATCACAGAACTTACAGATTCTGAACTGAAAGATCTTTTAACATTAAAGGATGCAGCATAAAATGACAGATCATTTAAAGACATTTCTTTTGAAAAATTTGGTTGAACAAGAAGAGATCCCTCTAGAATATAGGCGCTCTGTTATGCGTGATCGACAGATGTTGCAATTTTCATTTCGCTTAAACGATGGCCTGTTAGAGCAAGTTCAGCACTCTATCTTTTATGATGATAAGGTGCTTCCAATCTCTGCAAAAATAGATATTGAAACAGGTTTAGATTATGAAAAAAACTTAAAAAATATCGTATTGCTTAGTAGTCTTTTGTCGCCTGAAGGTACTATTAAAAGCGTGTCATCGTCGGTAACGGATAAACATCTGATAGAAGATCTGTGTCAAAAAATATTGAATGATGTATCTTTTGCTAAAATGACATTTCAAAAGAGTAGTAATCCTTGTAAATGTGTGCAAGAAAAGTGTGAGCATTACTATTTGTTTCATATGGTTTTGATGGATCATCTATCGGGTGCCTGGAACTGCTTATTTTTTACGATGTTATTTGATGTCATTGGAAATTTTCAAAATAAATTGAAGGGTGACTTGCAGGATAAGTTTCGTGAAATGGCTGTGATGGATCAGGATCAATTGCCTAGAAATATTTCTGAAGCACTGCCACAAAAAACTGGGAATCAGTTTTTTGGTATTGACCAAAATGATTTGGATTACGCGCTAACAGCACATAAAGATGTTCACGCTACATTATTAAATGCATCGCAGATAGAATCTATGTATGACGGGCAACATATTCAAAGAAGTGATAATTTAGCAGGGTGGATAAAAATTTTAACAAAAAGAAATGGCCGCAAAGATTGGGTTAAGCATTTATATAAGTAGGTATTGTTTTAGTGCAAAATACATTTTTGTGCTGATCTTGAGTGCAGGTCTTATTTGACCTTGGCGTAAAACACAGTCCCTGTCTGATGGGCCTCCGTAAAATCCCACAAAATCCGTGCCTCCGCCTCCTCCACCACAAAGCTGCAATCTCCCCGTATACTTATAAAATCTTAAAAAAGAGTTAATAAGTCACGGCGTATAAATAAGTTGTACTCATTT
>CAZTIE010000095.1:0-5873 GCA_964613645.1 uncultured Verrucomicrobiales bacterium | reverse complement strand
CCTATATCGCCATTAAGGTATTCCATTAAGTTGAATTCTTCATTGATAGAATTATCACCCATAACGGCAGGTGCTGTAAAATTTGGTGCCTTTTGTGTAACAAGAGTTGTCATATCAAGATCCTTTATAGATGTAATGGTTTCACTATTAATATAAGGGCTTTACCCACATAATGCTAGGATTTTATAGACTTATTTAATCATACACTGGCAAAGTACATAACGAGCTTCCATTCATTTTTATTGAAGATTATCTACAAGTCTTTTTCAACGCAATATAGCCCACTATTCCAGATAACATTGAACCCAAAATAACACCCAATCTGACGAGAACCTGATTATCTAAAGTATAGAATGCTAAATTACCAATCAATAAGCTCATTTTGCAAAGTATTTTAGTGCTAATCATGAAATAGTAGCAACACATATAAAATGTACGATATAAAAAAAGCAGCGCCGACTTTGCGACTAAATTTTATATTTGTCAACAGCATGTAAGCAAGAAGAAGACTTACAGATAAGAATACCCATAAATCAAATTTTAATATATGTTGAGGGGTTTTAATATCGTCAATCATGGATACCACGCCCATAATAGACAATATATTAAATATGTTACTACCAACAATACTAGCGATTACAATATTGCCTTGTCTTCTTATAGAGGCAACGATCGCAGCTGCAAGCTCGGGCAAGCAGGATCCAGCAGCTACAATACCAAGACCGATAATTTCTTTGCTAATATTAAATTGATTAGCAATTGCAATAGAGCCCTCTAAAAATAATGACGATCCAGTAACCAGTAATACAATGCCAAGAACAGATAATAGTATTGATAAAGGAAAGTTTAAATTTTTAAAGCATCCAATATCTGAGAGCAAGTCTTGTGCGTCTTGAGTAGAAAAACTTTCTTTATCTTTTATATATGAATAAATTATATAGGCAACTAATATTGTTAACAGTAATAATCCGTGGAAAAATCCTATCGTATTCAAGAAAGCGAATAAAGAAAATACTATTGTTGCCATCAGCATAGCAACAATATCTCTTTTAATAGATCTATCCTGCAAACTAAATGGCGTTATCATGGCAGCAATACCTAAGATCAATAAAATATTAGTTATGTTGCTTCCAATGACATTGCCAACTGCAATTTCTGGTGTATTTTGTAACATGGCATCTACTGAAATGGTCATTTCTGGCATGGATGTGCCAAAGCCAACGATAACAGAACTTACTAAAAATTTAGATATGTTTAAGTGCCTAGCAACAGATACAGCCGCTTTAATTAAGGTTTCCCCACCCAGATATAAAATTATTAAGCCAAGTATAATCGAGATGATCGCCATTGCATTATAGACACTGTACGCAAATTCTATTCTAAGTATCTTCTTTTTTTGAGTGCACGACAAGCAATCGGATAAAAAGCCGTGTGACAGCTAGGTGGTTATATTTAATACATAGGAACAAATGCCATTTTTTTTAAGCAAAAGAAATGAATATATGGTAGGATATGTTAACACTTTAATAGTATTTAGTTATTCATGGATAATACGAATTTAGCACATAACGATGTCGTTCCGATTAATATTGAAGATGAAATGAAGAAGTCATACTTGGCTTATGCCATGAGTGTGATTGTTTCTCGTGCTTTGCCAGATGTCCGTGACGGTTTAAAACCTGTTCATAGACGCGTTTTGTATGCTATGAAACAGGGTGGTAACGACTATAACAAGCCTTTCAGAAAGTCTGCTAACGTTGTTGGTAAGGTAATGGGGGACTACCACCCGCATGGTGATAGTGCTATTTATGACGCTTTGGTTCGCTTAACACAAGATTTCAGTTTAAGATTGCCGTTGATCTCCGGTCAAGGTAACTTTGGGTCTGTTGATGGCGACCCTGCAGCGGCTATGCGTTATACAGAGTGTCGCTTAGATCGTGTTGCGCATGAATTATTAGAAGACCTTGATAAAGATACCGTTGATTTTAAGCCTAACTATGATGAACGGTTACTAGAACCAACTGTTTTACCATCTAAGGTGCCAGGGCTTCTTGTGAATGGTACCAGTGGTATAGCTGTTGGTATGGCATCAAATATCCCATCCCACAATTTGGGTGAAGTAATTGATGCTGTTTGTGCTTTGGTAGATAACCCTGATCTTGGTGTTCAAGATTTGATGGACTTTATACCGGGGCCAGATTTCCCAACAGGTGGTTCTATCATGGGACGTAGCGGCATTCACTCTGCTTATCATACAGGTCGCGGATCTGTTATTATGCGCGCCAAAACACATATTGAAGAAATTAAAAAAGACCGTGAAGCAATCGTTGTTACAGAAATTCCCTACCAAGTCAATAAAGCAAAATTGGTAGAGCGTATTGCAGAACTTGTACGCGCTAAAACGGTTGAAGGCATATCAGATTTACGGGATGAATCAAACCGTAAGGGTATGCGTATTGTGATTGAAATTAAGCGTGATGGTCACGCGGAAGTTGTTTTAAATCAACTGTATAAGCATACTGCCCTTCAAACAAGTTTTGGGTGCAATATGCTGGGCCTTGTTCACGGCAAACCCTTACAGCTTACGTTAAAGGATTTCTTAACGAACTTTATTGAATTTCGCGAAGAAGTCATCGTACGTCGCACACGATTTGAACTTGCACGTTCTCGTGAAAAAGCACATGTATTACTAGGCTTTGCCGTCGCTGTTGCAAACCTTGATCCTGTGATAGAGCTGATACGATCATCTATGGACCGTCAAGATGCACGTGAAAAGTTACTAGCAACAACCTGGGAAGCATCAAGCATTGCGCCAATGATCCAGCTTGTTGAAGCAAACGTTGATAGCGAAACATTAGCAAAAGCTTATCAATTAACAGAAGTGCAAGCCAATGCAATTCTTGATTTGCGCTTACACCGCATTACAGGTATGGAACGCGATAAAATTTTAAAAGATTTAGAAGAAATCGCCGATAAAATTAAAGAATATTTGGAAATTTTAGCGTCACGCGCACGTGTTTTAGAAATTTTAAAAGAAGAAGTTCAAGACGTTAAAGAAAAATTTTCAACCCCTAGACGAACCGTTATTGAAGATTCATCGTCAGAAGTTGATATTGAAGATTTGATCCAAAAAGAAGATATGGTTGTAACTGTCAGTACAGAAGGGTATATCAAGCGTGTACCATTATCAACTTACCGTGCGCAGCGTCGTGGTGGTAAGGGCCGTACGGGCATGAACACAAAAGATGAAGACGCTGTATCTGATGTTTTTGTTGCCAATACCCACAGCGAAGTTTTGTTCTTTACAACAAGTGGTAAAGTATTCTCAACAAAGGTTTACAAGTTGCCCTTAGCGTCCCCGCAATCTAAAGGGCGCGCTATTATCAACTTATTAAATTTAGAGCAAAATGACCACGTTGCAACGGTTGTGATTTTACCAGACGATTCTGATAGGCATGAAGATCAGTTCCTGGTTTTTGCAACATCAAATGGAAATGTACGTCGTAATAAGCTTCTAGATTTTTCAAAGATCCGTTCTAACGGTTTAATAGCGATTCGCTTAGATGAAGGCGAAAGATTAATTGGTGTTCAACACTGTACTTCGCAAGATGAAATGATGCTGTTTACAAAAAAGGGTCTTTGTAACCGTTTTATTTTAGACGGCAACATTCGTGTATTCGTTGGCCGTAACTCTAACGGTGTACGTGGCATTAAATTGCAAGATAAAGATGAAGTCATATCAATGATGGTTCTATCTGCTGTGACCAAATCAACACCAGAAGAACGTGTGCAATACATTAAAATGTCTAATAAATTACGTGCAGACAATCAAGATGCTGTTGATACTGAAGAAGATGCATATGACAGCGACGCATTATCTGCTCAAGATTTATCAGAAGAGCGTTTCAATGAAATGGCAGCGCAAGAACAATTCATCTTAACAATTACTGAAAAGGGTTTCGGTAAGCGCAGTTCAAGCTATACATATAGGGCTTCTAATCGTGGCACTCAAGGGTACAAATCAATTATTGTAAACGATCGTAATGGTGGTGTGATATCATCCTTCCCGGTTGAAAATGGTGATGAAATTATGCTTGTAACCGATGGCGGGCAATTGATCCGCTGTCCGATACAAGATGTTCGTATTACAGGTCGTGCAACACAAGGTGTTATCCTGTTCCGCGTTAAAGGCAAAGAAAAAGTTGTTGCCGTTAGCCGCATTCCAATGGGTGATAATGACGCGCAAGATGAAACAATAGAAGGTGAATTACAAGAGCAGACTGCTATTGAACCCACAACAGAATAAGTAGTTCAAGGGGATTAAACGATATAATACATAAAGGTTGAAATTAATGGCGAACGCTAAAAAACAAAACATAGGTTATGTAACACAGGTTATCGGTGCTGTTATAGACGTTTCTTTTGACACTAAATTACCAGCGATGTTAAGTGCATTAACGGTGGATCTTGTGGATGAAGATGGCAAAGCCCGAACTCTTGTATTAGAAGTTGCGCAGCATATAGGGGAGCATACAGTGCGAACCATAGCGATGGATTCAACCAATGGTGTTTCTCGTGGTAAAAAAGTTATTGATACAGAAGAAACAATTAAAGTGCCTGTGGGGGCTAAAACCTTAGGGCGTATTTTTAATGTCATTGGGGAGCCTGTTGATGGTAAGCCTCAAGTTAAAGATGTTGATTATTGGTCTATTCATCGCGACCCCCCAGAATTTGTGGATCAATCCCAATCAACAGAAATTTTAAATACAGGTATTAAAGTTATTGACCTTTTAACACCTTATCCACGTGGTGGAAAAATTGGTTTATTTGGTGGTGCTGGAGTTGGTAAAACAGTTCTGATTATGGAACTGATGAACAACGTTGCAAAAGCACACGGTGGTTATTCTGTATTTGCTGGTGTTGGAGAACGTACCCGTGAGGGAAACGATTTATATCATGAAATGATAGAATCAGGTGTTATCGACGATAAGAATCCTGAAAATTCTAAGGCGGTTCTTGTTTATGGGCAAATGAATGAACCCCCAGGCGCGCGTGCACGTGTTGCACTATCAGGTCTTACGATGGCGGAATATTTTAGAGATGCCGAAAGCCGTGACGTTTTATTTTTCGTTGATAATATCTTTAGATTTACACAAGCGGGATCTGAAGTTTCCGCATTGTTAGGGCGTATTCCATCTGCTGTTGGTTATCAACCAACACTAGCAACAGAAATGGGGCAGCTTCAAGAACGTATTACATCAACCACAAAAGGGTCTATCACCAGTGTTCAGGCAATTTACGTACCTGCTGATGATTTAACCGACCCTGCACCTGCGGCATCTTTTGCGCATTTAGATGCAACAACGGTTTTATCCCGGCAAATTGCAGAACTTGGTATTTACCCTGCCATTGACCCACTAGATTCAACGTCACGTATTTTAGAACCAGCTGTTGTTGGCGAAGAACATTATCATGTAGCGCGCGAGGTTCAACGTATTTTGCAAACCTATAAAGCGCTTCAAGATATTATCGCTATTTTAGGAATGGACGAGCTTTCTGATGAGGATAAGTTAATTGTTGGGCGTGCAAGGCGCATTCAAAAATTTTTATCACAGCCATTCTTTGTGGCAGAAGTGTTCACAGGTTCCCCTGGTAAGCTAGTTGCTTTGGAAGACACGATCAAAGCATTTAAGGGTATTTGTGAGGGTGAATACGATCATATTCCAGAAGCTGCATTTTATATGGTTGGCACCATTGAAGAAGTATTAGAAAAGGCTAAAAAAATAACCGCTTAAAAGCGGATACCCTGGATGTTTTATTATACCAATCATCAAAAATAAGTATTAAATATTTGTCCAGTTTCTATAGGCAAT
>CAZTIE010000094.1:0-5888 GCA_964613645.1 uncultured Verrucomicrobiales bacterium | reverse complement strand
TACGTTATTGAACGTACATTTGGAGCCTTTAAACGGCATTATAGTGCTGCAAAAACGTTCTTACTTGCTTGTGTGAAAAATGAGTGCTGGATAACGCTCATCAGCATTGCCCACACTATAAAAAAAGCACAAAACATCTTATCTGCATAGGATAAGTGCGCCTAATGCTTCGTTTTAGAGGCTTATTTGAGAAAATTGCACTGTATATTGCTAGGTTTTGAATAAGAAATCAGCTTTTTATAAAGAACGTTAACAGAAAATCCACTATAATGACGAAAAAATATTAAAGCAAAGGTTATGCAAAGGTCTCTTAATAACAAAACGTCACTCATCAGATTTCATACAATTGCTCTGGCCCTAACCCGCAACCAGTTGGAAACATTAATGAGCCATTTTTTGGAGAACTTAACATTTTCTTAACTTAACTATTATATACTGGTAGGAGAATGAGAAGTTTCCTTAAAGGGGATTGATGCGATTTTTAAATTTATTAATTTTATCATTGACTGTGGTATTTGGTGGAGCTGAAGCACTGTATCCTCTTAAAAGAGTTCAAAGCTTTGAGGAGATTAGTAAACAGGTGATTTTTGCATACAAAGAATTTAAAGGTTTGAGGCTGGGTGAGGGAATAGGATCTCAACGTGATTTTAAGTTGAATCCGGATAAAACGATTGTTTTTATTGATCTTGATGACACACTTTTAAGCCATGATGGCCGTAAAACAGGAACACAGACATTACTTGACCCAGATGCCATTATGTATATTAATCGTTGGCAAAACGCCGGCTTTCAGGTTGCATTTTTAACATCGCGTGCAGAAGATGAGCGCGCTACAACCGTAACAAACCTTACGGCTGTTGGTATAAAATCCTCTTGGAATATACCTCTTTTTATTACAAATAGGCAGCCAAAAGGAGATTGGCTTTTAGCGAATCAGGAAGAATATCTGACAGGCTTCGAAATAATCATTCATATAGATGATAAAGCACACCAACTAAAATCGGTTAGCGATAAAGTATGCAAAGGCAAAACGTGCCATTTACTCCACTTTGGCCAGCAAGCTGATCTTGTTTATGACGCTGACCGTATTCCAGATTCTATAAAAGGATTTACGCAAAAAGCAACAGAAGCTGGGGGAACACACTCTACCTTTATTTTAAGTGATCAAGGAGTCCCAAAGTTTGTGCTTAAAAAAGGTGAAAACCGCATTCCTCAGTTTAAGGAAGAAGTCATGGCTGACGGGCTTTATAAAGCAATCGGAGAAGCAGACGCGTCCTTTGGTATTCACGTGCCACCATTTAAACTGTTCATTCAAGATGGATCTTATAACCGTGTTACACAATTTTTACCGGGTGCTGAGCTTGGTATCAACCGTCAAAGTGATGTTGCTAAAGGCTTTGTTGTCGATGCCTTTATGGCGAACTGGGATTTGGTTGTAAATGGCAAAAATTTATGGCTGAGTAACGATGAAATTTATAGAATGGATAATGGCGGATCGCTTCGCTATAGGGCCATTGGTAAGCTTAAATCAACCACAGGATATGATTTTTCTTCTGCTAAATGTGATATTGATACCATGCGCGGCATTAACTGTGAGGATTTGACCACCAGCGAAGATGGTGCTAAGTTTTATGGCCATTTAACAGAGGCAGACATATTAGCGCAAATTGAAAGGCTCATCCCTTTAAAGGATAAAATTCTTGAAACAGCTGACAAATATAACGGCATGCTTCACTTAGATAACTATGCGGAATTAAGTTCTAACTTAATAACGCGCCTTGATTCCTTAAGGGAATATTATTACGATCATCCGCAGATTTTAACGCGTTACGAACGGGCGCATCCACGACGCATGGTTGTGCCGGGAAAATCTTCTGCTAGTATTCTTGTGTATAGTGACGTTGACGGTGCGCCTAAAATATTACTGGGTAAGCGCGTTCGCCACGATTGGTGGGGTAACTTTGGCGGTAAGGCCGATGATGGTGATCAAACGCTTTTAAATGCAGCTGTTCGCGAAACACAGGAAGAATCTATGGGGCTATTCCACTTTTTAAAAGAGGGTGCAGATGGGTTAGCAGCGGCACCGTCGCACGATCTGATTAAGGGTGGCGATAAGCCAGACGCCCTTCACCGTATGTATTTGGCACAGCATGATTTTGTGGGGGCAGATCAATTTAAGGACTCCTTAGCAACGCAAACAAATAAACACAGCAAAGAATATACCGATTTTGAGTGGGTAGACGTTCAAGACTTGTTCGCTTTAGTAGAGGCTAATTTAAAGACGGAAAATGATCCAAAAAATGAAAAGCAGTATGCCCTGAAAGACACAGAAAAAGAAATTTATATTCATCACCCCTTAATGGATATGTTGCGTCAACAACCAGTACGTGAGTGGTTTCTCGCCTTAATCGAAGGCAAAACAGCCAGAAAAATTCACACACAGGGCAGTGTGGGGGCTAAAATACAATCTTTTGATCAAGATGGCGCGACTTTTCATCTTGATAAGGTTAGACAGCGACGCATTGTCGCAAACATCCCTCCTATTTCTAAAAAATCTCAACAAGCAAAGAGCCGTCTTAACCAAATCAAGGATTTAGAGGCAAAAAGATACCCCGCCCCTGCATTTTGGGATCCAAGGTCTGAACGTCTAGAGAAACTAACGCATTTAACAACAAAGCACATGGATGTGCTGACAGAACTTAAAAAACTACCTAAAAAGAAGTCCATTGATGAGATAAAAAGAACAGCACGTCATGCGCACCAGGTTGGTTATTCTACAGACAACGCAAATCGCCTTCTAGTGTCGAATCCAACACTGCCCGCAAGAACGGCAACAGATGCTTATCTTGCTTTTGTTTTAGGTAATGTGTATAAAACAGGTGCAGATCAAGAAAATGTTTTTGAGTTTTTAAAGGGGCATTCAAGTCTGTCAAAGTCTTATGCCGAAGAGTTCTCTCCAAACTCACCAACATGTGGGGCAGCGGTAAGCTATAAATGCATCGTTCTTGATGCTATGGCAAAAGAGCGTGCAATGCACGATTGGTTTACTTTTTATCATACGCTACCTGGAAAGTTGGGTTTTATCTATGATATTGCAACAGAATTCAGAAATGTTTTAAGGCTTCAAGGGTCTGACTCCATGCATTCTCTTCGCGCCCTTGATAAGTTTTTTAAAGGGCTTGCAGACGTGGATGCCTTTATAAAGGACGAATTAACAAAACAAAATAAAACTGACTTCACACAAATGCATAATTATGAGGGTACTTTTCAAGAAAAAGGTCTTTCAGTCAATGTGACATTGTTTGGCAGCAAGGATGTTAATACATCTTCTTCCTTTCATATGTTTCATGATAATCAAACAGTTTCTCCCCCAAATTATGAACGTTTTCTAGCCGCTCTACTCTCTGAATTTGGTCTTTTAGATACGCAGAAATATTTTGATTTATTTGATCGCTATTTTGGAAAAAATACAAGATCAATAGATGAGCAGACCATAACAGAAACAGGCGAAAATCATCTTCTGCAAATCTTTATCCACCCTGATACAGTGGATAGCATGGTTTATCTTGCAGGGAGTATGGGTATGGGGTTATATGGCACGTTAGCAGAGCAAAAACAAAAAGCATTACCAAGTACGTTCTTAAAACAAATGCGTACAAACCCGCAAGATGCAGATGATCTATTAAAAAAGTTATATCTTTCAGATCAAAAAGGTGGTGGCTTGCATCGCCTTCAGGCACGTATATTTATGAAACCAGAATTTATGACGGATGATTCAAAGGTGAAAATAATACGGTATACAAAATCAGCAATCAGTCAACGATATATGGCGGACCTTAAAGAAATGGTGCGTCAGGATCTAAAAACATGGCTTGATGCGCGTTATGAACTGCAACCAGATACCCTTGAAAACCCTGCACAAGCAGGAATCCCACAAGCACTTTCTCCCCTTCAAAAGGTTGTTCGCCATATGGATCAGGCTGAAGGCAAACTTTATAAAACTAAAACACCGGAAGAACTATACGGGAAGTTTTTAATAGATGATAACGTTGAGGGCATCAGACAGATTTTAGCACGTAATCCTGATTTTGATTTATTTAAAGAAATCAAAAATCCTGACTATACAAAATCATATGTTCAAACGTTAACCCCCTTTGATTTAATCATCAAAACAACAAAAATTAAAACAGAACTGAAACAATTCTTGAAAAAAAGAAATATACTGATAGTGGAAAATGATCATGATCTTACAGCTATTTCTAACTCAATCAAAGAAATATATGTTATTGCTGCAGTAGAGAATCTTGATTTAAGACAGGCAACTGTTTTAGAGGCAATCATATTAGATAGTGGTGCAAAAATTGGCACGTTAACACTACCGAACAGCCGCGCTTTGAAAAAAATTGACATATCTGGGTCTGTACGAGATTCCTTTGAGCTTGATTTAAGCCAGGCAACCGCTTTAGAGGCAATCATATTAGCTGATCGTGCAAACGTTGGCACATTAACACTACCGGACAGCCCCGCTTTGAAAATAATTGGAATATGGGGGACGGTAAAAAGTGCAGATTTAAGCCAGGCAAAGGCTTTAGAGAAAATCATGTTCAGTCGTTATGCAAAAGTTGATACGTTAACACTACCGAACAGCCGCGCTTTGAAAAAAATTGACATATGGGGGGAGATACGAAGTGTAGATTTAAGCCAAGCAACCGCTTTAGCGGAAATCATGTTAGGTCGTTATCTAAAAGTTGAGACGTTAACACTACCGAACGACAGCTCCGCTTTGAAAAAAATTGACATATTGGGGAGGGTACAAAGTGCAGATTTAAGCAACGCAAAGGCTTTAGAGAAAATCATGATAGGTTTTAGTGCAAAAGTTGATACGTTAACACTACCGAACAGCCGCGCTTTGAAAAAAATTGATATATGGGGGACGGTACAAAGTGCAGATTTAAGCAACGCAAAGGCTTTAGAGGAAATCATATTAGGTGATCGTGCAAAAGTTAGCATGTTAACACTACCGGATAGCCCCGCTTTGAAAAAATTTGACATATGGGGGAGGGTACAAAGAGCAGATTTAAGCAAGGCAACAGCTTTAGAGGAAATCATATTAGGTCGTGATGCAAAAGTTAACACATTAACACTACCGGACAGCCCCGCTTTGAAAAAAATTGTAATATGGGGGATGGTACAAAGAGCAGATTTAAGCAACGCAACCGATTTAGAGGCAATCATATTAGATGATCGTGCAAAAGTTAACACGTTAACACTACCGAACAGCTCCGCTTTGAAAAAAATTGACATATCGGGGGGTGGTACAAACAGCAGATTTAAGCCAGGCAACCGCTTTAGAGGAAATCATATTAGATAGTGGTGCAAAAGTTGACACGTTAACACTACCGAACAGCTCCGCTTTGAAAACAATTAACATATGGGGGAATATAAAAAAGCGCTTTAATCTTGATTTAAGCCAAGCAACCGCTTTAGAGGGAATCATGTTAGGTGATGGTGCAAAAGTTGGCACATTAACACTACCGGACAGCCCCGTTTTGAAAAATATTGTAATATGGGGGACGGTACAAAGAGCAGATTTAAGCAACGCAAAGGCTTTAGAGGAAATCATATTAGATAGAAGTGCAAACGTTGGCACATTAACACTACCGAACAGCCCTGCTTTGAAAAAAATTGACATATTGGGGAGGGTAGAAAGTGCAGATTTAAGCCAGGCAACCGCTTTAGAGGCAATCATATTAGATAGAAGTGCAAACGTTGTCACATTAACACTACCGCAGTGCTCCGCTTTGAAAAAATTTAAAATATTGGGGTTGGTACTAACAGCAGATTTAAGCCAGGCAACCGCTTTAGAGGAAATCATATTAGATAGTGGT
>CAZTIE010000093.1:0-5916 GCA_964613645.1 uncultured Verrucomicrobiales bacterium | reverse complement strand
TTGACAAGCTTCATACTAAAATTGGCAAACTGACGCTGGAACGTAATTTTTTAGAGGGTGTGCTTTTGACAGTTTCATTTAGAAAGCAAAAGGGAAGCTTAAGTGTGAGACGTCAGTGTCATTTACTGAATCTGCATCGTTCAACGTATACCTATCAGCCTGTATTAAAGGATGACACTGAGATTGCTAACAGAATAAATGATCTTTATGTTCAATATCCTGTTTATGGCTACCGCCGGATAACGGCCTGTTTACGTCGCGCTGGCCATATAGTGAATCACAAGATGAACATTTGCGCCATTTATCCAGGCCTAAAAACGACGGTGAGTAACGCTTCTCATAAAAGGTACCCCTATCTTTTAAGGGGTATGGTGATCACGCGCCCGTATCAAGTATGGCAGGTGGATATCACTTATCTGCGCACAAATTATGGGTTTATGTACATAAATGCTTTGATTGATGTCGATAGCCGATTTATTGTGGGATGGAACCTCAGTAACGTTCTAGATGCACAAAGCTGCCTGCGTACGTATGAACATGCCACCCTAAAATATGGGTTGCCTGATATTATTAATTCAGATCAGGGATATCAATTTACAGGATCTTTATGGATAGAAGCTCTGCAGGAAAAAGGTGTTCTCATCAGTATGAGTGGACGATCATAAAAGGAGTAAGACATGTAAGTGAATATAAAAAACTGTTACCACAATTTGTAGAATGGTATAACGATGATCGACCGCATCAAAGTTTGTTTTACAAAACACCAATCGAGGTCATCAATCAACGAGTAAATGATGTGTTGAGTGAAAACATGACAAAGCATCATTTAAGAATAGGAAAACAAAATGCGAAAGACTCTCTTATTTTAACGCCTTAGTGGTTCAACTCATGGGGTTCACTTCCATTTGAACACATCAGTCTTCACCACTTTGGCTTAAAACTGATTGTTTATACCATGATTAATTTGCGACTAAAAACAACCAAAATATATACAGTTATAGGGTAATTGCATCTATAATTCGGAAAATGATGGTGTTTCTTCAGATTGAACCACATTCATGATAAAAAAAACTAAATCCCAGAATCATCAACACCAAAATTACAAAAACCTAATGCCATAACCTGCAACCAGTTGTAGCATTAAGCTGATTTTTGTTTGTCTGGCAAAATATTGCCAAACCCTAACAGAAAGCCACTAGCAAAATAAAATCCGATACCGATTGTGATAACAAAGACCATTTCACGAATTTCTGAAAGCAAAGATAAGCTTTCTAATGGGCCATGATTGGTTGTAAAGTAAGTTTGAACGGTTATCACAATCCACCCCATACAAACAGATAAAAGAACAACTTTCATCAGATGAATAAACATCGTGCGTGAAAAAATAAATAAGCCCTTTTTCATCAACAGATATCCCATTAATAAAACATTCACCCAAGCAGCTATTGATGTTGCGATGGCCATGCCGATATGTGCATAAAACTGCATTAAGATAAGGTTCAAGATGATGTTTAAAGACAATGTTATGACACCTACCTTTACGGGTGTTGTTGTGTTTTGTACGGCAAAAAAGGTGGATGAAAAAACCCGGCTAGCAACATAAGCTGGCAATCCTAAAGAAAATGCAGCAAGGGCAGGGGCTGTTTGATTGATTTCATATACGCCAAATTGACCGTGTCCGTATAGAAGTGCAATCAAAGGCTTTGCAAGACAAACTAAGGCAACAGATGCAGGGATTGTCAGTTGTAAGGACATTAACAAGGCCGTTTCCTGTGTTTTTAACGCACGTTCTTTTTTATCTGCGCGCCATAATTTACTAAGCTCTGGCAGTAGGGCCGTCCCAACAGCGACACCAAAAATAGAAAGTGGTAATTGATTTAAACGATCCGCATAGTAAAGGTAAGAAATAGAGCCAGATTGGAGGAAAGAGGCTAGAATCATATCTACTAGTAGATTGATTTGCATCACGCCGGCACCTATGGCTCCTGGAATCATAAGCTTTAATATTTTTCGAACGGGCACTGTTAGGTGCGGTATTGCAAGCGTTATTGATATACCCAATCTTCTTGTTGCAGCATATAACCATAAAAGTTGTGTAAAACCTGCTAAGGTGACGGATACTGATACAGCTATGACCGGTTGTGTGTCAAAAAAACTATAACTCATTAAGGCTATGATCATAAAAATATTTAAGATAATCGGTGTTGCAGAAGCTGCCGCAAAGCGATCATGCGAATTCAGAACGCCAGCTAGTAAGGCAGATAGTGAAACAAATAGTATAAAGGGAAATGTTAGCCTTACAAGTGTAATGCTAAGATCTAATTTTTCTGGGGTATTTATAAAACCAGGTGCAATAATATAAATCAAAATGGGAGTAAATACGATAATAAATAAGCAAAAAACAGTTAGGGAAAATGCCATAACAGAGAATGTATTTTGTGCAATTTCTTGTGCTTTCTTTTCTCCTTCTTTTTCTAAAGTGCCAGCAAATTGGGGTACAAATGCTGCATTAAAGGCACCTTCTGCAAAGAACCGTCTGAAAAAATTTGGAAATTTAAAGGCAACAACAAAGGCATCTGTAATCCAACTTGCACCTAAAATGTTTGATAAAAACATTTCCCGGACCATGCCTAAAATACGGCTCAGACTGGTAAAAAAACTAACCGTTACGACATTTTTAAAGAGTTTCATTGACCATAAATATTAAGACTACTGAATTTAATTCTATAAGAAAAGGTAGAATACGCCTAATAAATTTCTCATCATTATGTGTTCAAAGTATATAATTGTACTTTTGCATTGACTAAAGCATCTGTTTGTGTTAATATGCCTTATATAAACAAATTAGTCAAGGCAGGAAGTTGTTATGAATTGGTCCAAAATATTAGTCTTTCTATTTCTAACTGTGAAAGTGTGCAGCCTGTATTCTGCAGAGATGCCATCATGTGGTCACGTTTTACCATCAAGTGCGCTTACAAAAAGTATGATGCAAGAATTATATAACGGACATAGTGTTTCGCACAACGGAAACATGCAAATTCAAGCAAAAGATACAGCGGCATTTCAAACTGTATTTCCAGGTGCTTTGCAGATACTTTCACAAAATACCTTCATCAGCCGTATTCGTTTCGTAGCGGAAAGATTCTTAAGAGAAACAGCTGATACTAAAGATCTGGAAGTAGAATATGCCGTTACTAAAGATACCCTAGGGTATGGACCGTTTACTTTTACACTACTAGTACAGTTATCGAGTAAAGCAGGTATTGTGGAGGAGCCTAGTGGGCAGACGGTGCTTATGCCAAAAGGGCTTTAAGTAATAGCATGCAACAGCCTTTTTTAGCAAATGCATTGCCGCCAACACGTTTTTATAGTTTAATGCACCAATGTTTAATGCGTGCGTACCCTGCCATACGTAAGGAAATGTACGATTCAGGTTGTGACGTACGTCCATTGTACCACTCTTTTATTGATGCATGTGGTGTTGTTAATATTATATCATCTCCTTGTCATGATTTAGTGAAAGGAAGCAATTCTATGAAAGAGGTTCCTAGTGGCAACTTATCAATCATAGAGGTGGTGGATAGTGTGTTATCCATGACTGAAATTATGAGTAAGCCATACCGTTTGCTTATCCCGATTGCCCAAACAAATGGTGCACGCAAGCATTGGACATTGTTATATCTCACACAAAAATTTGCCTATCATTATGATTCTACAGGCCCTAGAAGCTTGCCTTATAATCTGGACAACGTAGCAGAGGCTGCAAAAAGAATAACAGCATCAGAATTGAAGTGTTTTTATTTAGGGCATCAAGGTGCTATAAACAATAGGGATTGTGGGTTGTTTGTGATGAGCTATACTCTTCTACTTTTGCAAAACAAACAGCTATCAGGACTGTCGACAGACAGTGTTGTAACGATGTTTCTTAGTGTGGCGCAAAAGGCAGAGGCAAATGATGCAGCTTCTGCGGTGCCAGAGGAGGAGTCTGCAAATTGCGATTGGGAATAATCATCAAAAGAATAGTGTAGGCTAGGGACATAACGCCATTCAGTTATAATAAATCTTTAGCGGCAGATAAGCTGGCCTCTGTAATTGTAGCGCCCGATAGCATGCGGGCGATTTCTTCCAAACGTTGCTGCTGAGTTAATAGGCCAACACTTGTTTTGGTGGCATGCTCTTGATGTTCTTTTTGCACTAAATAATGGTGATCAGATTTTGCTGCCACTTGTGGAGAGTGCGTAATAGACAGTACTTGCGTATGTTTTGAAAGCCTTTTTAAACGTTCCCCAATGGCTGTGGCTGTTGATCCGCCAACACCTGTTTCAATCTCATCAAAAATAATCGTACCCAGATTTATAGATGTACTAATAATGGCCTTTATCGCTAACATAATACGCGATGCTTCACCACCTGAGGCTGCTTTTGTGAGTGGTGCAAAATCTTGCCCTTTATTTGCAGCAATTTGAAATTCAATTTGATCTAGACCGTTCACAGTTGCTTGGGCTAAATCTAATTTATTAATATGCACATGGAAGCGTGCTTGCTTTAACTGTAAAAAAGCCAGTTCACTTTCTACATTCTTAGATAAAATTTTTGCCTGTGTTTCACGAAAGATTGATAATATATCCGCTTGTTCTGTGTACTTTGCTTTTATAATATCAATTGCTTGTTCACAGAAAATAATTTCAGCATCTAGGTCTTCTGTTAATCCCTGCTCAGCATCCTGCAGCAGTTGTGGAAGCTGATCAGTTGTAACTCCGTATTTTTTTGCCATCATGCGTAAAGTATGTAGGCGCTCATCAATTTCATTTAACCGCTGTGCAATGGATTCCGTTTCTTGCAGTAGGTCATTTGAGATGGCGTCAACCTCTATCATATTGCTTTCTATTATTTTTAAGGGTGCTCGCAAAGGGTTTAGCGCCGTTGAACCAGATTTTTCAATTGTTGATAGTACATTATGAAATTCTTTTATAAAACTAGGTTCAGTAAAAAGCGTATTGACGCGCTGAATACTTTTGGCCATACTGCCAAAATCGGCAATTTTTTCTCTTTCTTCTAGTAGTGATAACTCTTCATTATCTAAAATTTCAAGTGTAGATAAATCTTGTTTAATGGATTGAAACAAAATGCGCTGTTGCGCTGCAAAATTTTTCTTATATTGTAAGTTTTTAAGCTTTTGCTCTGCGTCTTTCCATTGTTCAAAAATAATCCTAATTTTTTCTTTTGTGCTTTGAAAATTTGTATCTGTAATTAGTTGGTCTAAGAGATCGCGATGAATGACGGCATTAAATAAAGAATCAAACTGTCCATGAATTTCTAAAATTTGCTGACCAATTTCTTTTAAAACAGAGACACCAACAGGGATATCGTTGACAAATGCTTTTGAGCGTTTTGGGTGTAGTATGCGCCTCAGTCTTATTTGTGTGGCGTCGTTGCTATCAAGCAAGTTATATTCTTCAAGTATTTTAAATGCAGGATGGTTTTTGCGCATAGAAAAGGTGGAGCATGCAACAGATTCCTCAGCACCTTTTCTAATCAGAGCAAGATCACCGCGGGTGCCTATTGATAAAGCGATGGCATCTAATAGTATTGATTTTCCAGCGCCGGTTTCCCCTGTAAAAGTTGAAAACCCTTCTTCAAAATCTAAGGACAGAGAGTCTATTAAAACAATATTTGAAATAAATAAATTTGTCAGCACCGCTAAAAATCCGTACAACACCCATTCATACTATAACGTTATTACGCATAAATATGTAGCCAATATTTTTGCTTGTTTTCACGGCACATGTTTTTTTTGTGCTGCTGTTAAGAAGATATTAACGTCCGTTCTGTTATTATAAAACTAGAGCAATAAAAGCTTTAGAGAATCTCATCCGGTGGGGAAGGATTAAGTGCGATCCTTTGGCGACAGTTACA
>CAZTIE010000092.1:0-6034 GCA_964613645.1 uncultured Verrucomicrobiales bacterium | reverse complement strand
TACGCTTGCACCTTTAAAACAAGGGAAGAGGCGCGGCTTTATATATTTGAATATATTGAAGTTTTTTATAATCAAGAACGACTGCATAGTTCTCTTGGATATAAGTCGCCTGCGCAGTTCGAAAGGGCCGCGTAATTCTCACAATCAATCGTCCTATTTATCGGGGGCTATCCATATCATAACGCCCACCTACTTTGCTTTTAGTCTAGTAAATCATCCATCGTAACTATTGTTTCAGTTTCAACGGATTGTTTTGTTTTAACAGGCGTCTTTTTTGTTGAAAGGGCATTTTTTTGATTGTTAGTGTTAGGCATGTCTTCAGGTGGGATTTTCCCCATTAAAAAAGCTTTTGCAATCTTAAGCGGCATATTAGATCCTAAAGATGATTTGTGCATAAGTTTCAAGTTGTCATTTCCAACCCAGACACCGAATGTAACATCACGGATGCCGTGTTCTGTTGTGTCTTCATTAAAGGTACCTCCGCGATAACCGATAAAGTACGCATCTTTGTTATCGTTCGATCCAGTTTTGCCCATCACTGTATCATCCAGGTTAATACGGCGACCTGTACCTTCCTTAACAACGCGTCTTAACATGTCGCGCATATGCGCTAAGGGTTCGGGTTGTACAATTGGGCGAGATTTTAGGGGCTTTCGTGTATATAAAATGTTTCCTGCTTTGTCACGAATTTCTTCAATGCCATAGCCATAAACAGGTTTTCCTTGGTTTGCAAATACAGAAAATGCAGATACCAGTTCAAGTAAAGTGACCTCCATTGTGCCAAGGGCAATACTTAAAGCAGGTAACATTTCGCTAGAAAAACCAAAGCGGTGCGAAAGATCTATAACTTTTTGTGGTGTGACAGCTTGGCACACACGAATTGATACGGCATTGACAGATTTAATTAATCCCCATGCCATGGTGATTTCACCTTGGGATGCATATTTATAGTTTTTAGCTTCCCAATCTCCAATTTTTTGTGGTGTATCTTCGAATAAATGTTCGGGTGAAAATCCACTTTCTAAACCGGCGAGATATATAAACGGCTTGAAGGAAGATCCTGGTTGGCGCAGCGCTTGTGTTGCTCTGTTAAATTGTGATTTAGAATATGATCTGCCACCGAGCATGGACACAATAGCACCGTCGGGCCGCATGGCAATCATAGCTGCTTGCGATGCACTTAAAGTTTTCCCTAATGTATCGACATAATGTTTTAAAACAAGCTCGGCATGATTTTGTACATTAATATCAAGTGTTGTGATGACAACCACATCTTTTGTAAGGCCACCAATATGGTCAGGAATAGATTCATACACCCAGTCAGTAAAGTATCTATAACTTTTTTCTTCTCTACTTTTGATCTGGTCTAATTGTTTTGATCCTTCGGCTAAATACGTTGTATAGTCGCGAATATACCCTAAGTCTTTCATTTTAGCCATGACGGATGTTGCACGCTTCTTTGATCGTTCAGGATTTGCTGCTGGTGAGTAACGTGATGGTGCCTGTAATAACCCCGCAACTAAAGCTGCTTCAAATACAGTTAATTCTCTTGCAGATTTTTGAAAAAAGCGCTGCGCTGCAGCATCTATTCCGTAGGTTCCTGAACCAAAATAAACACGGTTCAGGTAAATTGTCATGATTTGGTCTTTTGTAAAATTCCATTCCAGCCAAAAGGCCAGTAAAACTTCTTGAACTTTTCTTTTTAACGATCTGTCTGTAACAGGAAATAGTTTTTGTGTGAGTAAGAAATTTTTTGCCAATTGTTGGGTAATAGTTGATCCACCTTGGACAACCCTGCCAGCTTTATAATTGCTGTACATAGCACGCGCTAAGCCTATTACATCGACACCAAAGTGTGAATAAAAACGATTATCTTCGACCGCCATTAATGCTTGTGGTAGGTGGGGGGGCAGATCTTTTACGCGCAAAATATCTTCGCGAAGATCTCCATAAGTTCCTATAACTGTTCCATCACTTGCTTGGATCGTCACACTTGGCCGTCTGCCAGCGGTTTTTAATGTGCTAACATCTGGTAGTTCTTGGAATAGCCAAAAAAGAATAAAGCCACCAATCATCGCAACCCAAAGACCGACCATAAGAATGGCTCTCAATAATTTGGATAAGATGCCCTTACTCGATATTTTTTTTTGTTTAATAGGTTTTTTGCTCTTTTTTAATGTGCGTTTAGGCGCTTTTAATGTACGACGTGTCATTATGTCTTGTCATATTAGTCTATGTTTCTCATTCTATATTATTTTATACAGAAATGGGAGCTTGGTGTTCTGTTTTGTGTTTGTTATTGAGATGTTATAGTTCATGATGAGGTGAATTTAATTTTTAATTAGAATGGTAATCAAATGAAATTTCAGAAAACAAAAATGTCTATATCTTTAGCAGCCGTTGTATATTTATCAGGCTGTGCTTCACCAGCAGAATATAAAAACATGGTTTATATAGCGCCAGAGTGTTCTAAAGCCTTGCCTGCATCAAAATTGCATCATGCTGTCTCCCTAAATGCTGTACAAGGTGGTGAAGAGACTAATCCTTTGTGGACATCACAAGTATCAGCTGAAGACTTTCAAAAAGCATTAGAGGTATCGTTACAAGAAGCCGGATATTTGTCAAAAGATAATAGTGCATATTCCCTGACAGTAAACTTTGAAGGGCTAAAACAACCCTTTGTTGGCTTTAATATGACTGTTACTTCGTCTGTGAACTATGATTTGAAAGATTTGAAAAAAGAAAAAAGTATTTTGAATGAAAATATAAATGCTAAATTCACAGCAACGGTTAGTGATGCATTTGTTGGTGTGAAGAGGTTACGTATGGCAAACGAGGGTAGTATTAAAGAAAATATTAAACAATTAATTGACAAACTATCACAACTAAATATGAGGTAGTTTGCTGTTTTTTGTTCAGGGGGGGAGCCTTATGCTCCCTTTTTTATTTGCAGATCTGTTACCTCTGGTCCAGTTTAAATTCAATACGACGGTTTTTGGAACGTGCCTTTTCGTCAACGCCTTTGATTAAGGGTTGAAATTCTCCAAAACCTGCAGCTACCAAATTTTTAGGACTAATCCCCTGCTTCATTAAAAATTTTACAACGGAAATAGCACGTGCGGATGACAGCTCCCAGTTGGAGGCAAATGCATGACGAATGGGAACATGGTCTGTATGGCCATCAACACGTAATACCCAATTGATATTTTTAGGTATTTTTTTTGTAATTTCCTTCAATGTATTCCCAAGTTTTTCTAATTTTTCTTGCCCAACAGAACCCAAATCAGTAGAGCCTGGTGCAAACAACAGTTCTGACTGGAAAACAAAACGATCACCAACAACCCGCATATTATCCATGTCACCAATAGCGAGTTTTAATTTTGTAAAAAATTCTGATCGGTAAGAATGCACACGAGTTAACTCCTTATGGGATTCACTCTCTTTTTCAAGTTTCATGTTTTGTTGCTTTATGGCTTCTAATTCCTGCGATAATTTTTCAAGCCCCTTAGTTAAATCGCTAATTGTTATTTTATCGTTTCTATTAATATTCGTTTCTTCATCTAATAAATCGGAAACTTTTTTGAAATCGCTCAGCATGTTTTCAAGCTTAGTATTTAAATCGTTTTTATCGGCAGTTAATTTTTGCTTCATATCAAGTTCTAAGGTTAACTCATTTTCCAATTTTTGTAATTTGACGCGCACATCCTTTAGTCGCTTTTTTTCAAGATCTAAATTGTTATCTAAAGAGGCTAATTTTGCATTTAAATTCTCAATGACACTATCTTTTCCAACGATAGAATCGCTTAAATAAATTTGTGATAAAACGAACGTCATCAAAACGAAAATTAATACCATTAATACCGTGGCCAAAATATCCACATAAGCAGGCCATATATCAAAAGCGTTACGTGTTTTTTTTGTGCGAAACATAATTTTTTTTAAAATAGTATTATGTATAAGCTTACATGAAAAACATAGTAATTGAAAAGGAAATGGTGTTCCCGGCGGGATTCGAACCCACGACCTCAGGATTAGGAATCCTGCGCTCTATCCTGCTGAGCTACGAGAACTAGAATCGTCTTCTGGATCCGGCTGATACAATTCTACTTTACTAAGCTGTGTTTTAATTGTAAAGCCAAATTCAGGGAAAAACAAGTCTTCTGAGATTGTGATACCGTCCGCTTGTACCACTTTTGAAAGTGTAGAAATTGGATCCATACCTTCCGTGTCACGAATAGGGTAGGTCGCAACTTTCATAAGATACGATTTTTGAAAATTAATGTCTGTTCTTCCCTTTACATTAATCAGTGGTTCTTTTGCACACATAATAGTGTGCATGCGTAGGGGGATAAATTCAGTATTATAGTAACCAAAAAAATCACATGTATTGGCTGTTGGTTTTTCTTTTGCTTCCTTTAATAGGGTTTTTAGCAAATGAATTGGAAATAATGAATGTTCTGCAATGTCTAAATTATTAGCATCACTTGGTGTTTTATAGGTAACAGTTGCGCCGTCTTCATCTATAACTGCTTTGCCACGGACCATGGATAGCGCTTCATTATTTAGGGATGTTTTCAGAGTGAATCTATAGCTTTGGTGATCATCCGTTTCAAAAGATGCTAATGTGCTTTCATAAGTATCTTTTGTGCCATCTTCATATAGAATTTTAAGTTTTACATGATGTTCAAAAGTCCAGCCAAATGAATCTAGTATTCTAAGGGTGACAGTGCCTGTAACGTTGCTGATATTTTCTGTTTGTTCTAATAATGAAACCGTATATTCAGCCTTGTGGGGTTGTAAAATATTATTTTTTCGTTGAGTAGCGTGTACTGTTTTTTGTTTTATATTGGCAGTATCCTTACCACAAACAGTGAAGGAGAAGATGCAAAATAGCAATGTGAAAAACTGTATGTTTTTATATAACTTCATTATTTTACGACCCTATCCTGGTTGTTTTGTTAAAATATCTTATTTTTTTTGATCTTGAAATGTATCTTTTGCAATTTCTGCTAAACCACCAAGAGTACCAATTAATCCACTTGTTTCTATAGGCATCATCACAATCTTTTGGTTTGGTGCTTTTGCAAGTTCACCAAATGCTTCTACGTATTTTTGCGCAACAAAATAATTTAGTGCTTTTGCACCGCCATCTTGCGCTGCCTTTGCAACCATTTTTGTAACGTTAGCTTCCGCTTCACCCAAGCGTTCCCGGGCCTCAGCGTCCATTTTTGCAGATTCCATGCGACCTTGTGCTTTTAAAATCATAGACTGTTTAACGCCTTCAGCCTCTAAAACTTGTGCTTGTTTCTCCCCTTCAGATTCTAATACAACTGCACGTTTGTCGCGCTCTGCCTTCATTTGACGTCCCATTGATTCCACTAAATCTCTGGGTGGGCGAATATCTTTAATTTCAATGCGTGTTACTTTTGTACCCCAAGGTCCTGTTGCATCATCAACAACAGATAGTAACCTTGCATTAATAACTTCACGCTGCGATAACAACTCATCCAAATCCATAGACCCCATAACGGTTCTTATATTTGTCATCGTAATATTTAAAACAGCGCGTGTTAGTTGCGACACTTCATATGCTGACTTTGCGGCATCTAGTACTTGAAAAAACAACACACCATCAACGGTTACAGCTGCGTTATCTTTTGTAATAACATCTTGTGAAGGCACATCTAATACTTGTTCCATCATGTTAATTTTTGCACCAATAGCATCCATAATGGGTACAATTAAATGAAGGCCAGGTCTAAGTGTATGCGTGTAAGCACCAAAGCGTTCTACTGTATATTCAGAGCCTTGCGGTACAACTTGAACCGCACGAATAATAATAATGGCAACCATCGCAACCAGTGCAATCACAAATGCTGAAAAAATATCCATAAATTCACACTTAAGAAAAATACTAACTATGTTATTAAAGTAACATACATTAGGTATGACAATGAAGTATATATATTTAATAAATACTTATTTTGAGACCTTTGCATAACTTCTAATTCAACTTAATAATTTCTGCCACTGT
>CAZTIE010000091.1:0-6090 GCA_964613645.1 uncultured Verrucomicrobiales bacterium | reverse complement strand
GCATTTAATAAAAATATCAACCGTGTTGCACTTCAAACTTGAATGTGGCCAAGAGTATGGTCAATTTATTAATCATACACCGTTTTATGAGTTCCCATATTTTAATAACATTAAAGTATTTTGGCGTGTGTTTGGTGAATCATGGAACCTCGCAAGGAAAACACGGTCTGTCAAGGAATTACTTATAGATGATTACTGCCAGATGAGTCTTTTTGTTGGTATTTTTACAACTGTTGAATATACGTTTAAAGGTATTATATCGGCTGTGCTGCGTTTTTTTATAAGTAGTAATGATGAAGCAAGAACCATTGGTCTTATAATAGATGATCCCAATAATAATGTGGATAAAATATGGCCAGAGTCAATTATATTAGGTGTTCAGCACAACGTAAAGTCTGTAGAATTACCCCGCTATCAAAAATTAAAAGAAATTTTAAAACGTGATCCAAATTCTATAAAACCAAGATCAATTGCGGGTCATAAAATGATCCAAATTACGGTTAAAGAAGCAATTGATATAGTGAAAATAAAAATTAAAGATAGTGCTAAAATTTTATATTCTTGGAATTTTAACATTGGATCCACAGAGCAAACAGCGCTTCTTGTTCCCGTACAAGATTTACATTATTACTTAAACGCATTTCAAGACGTTATAATACACGATTTTTAAGGAATCTTTATGCAGAAAATAGCTCGTTTTTCTATTTGTCTAATCGTTATTACTTTTTTTGGTTATCAATCATCTGTTTTTCAGGCAAAAGACCCCTTATCTTTTAAACGCATCCACTACTATCTCTTTGACTTATATTTTCCTGGTGAAGATTTGTCGTACTTAAATAAAACAAAACGGGTCATTTATAAAGAAATTGTTTGGCACAAAATAAAGCATAATCACAATTTAATTAACCTTATAGAACCCATTATACAGGCACGAAAGGATTTGCCTGAAGAATTAAAAGTAGAAATGGATTCTATTGTTAGAAAAATTATTTTTGACGGAAAAGTCAGTAAGTTAGAGAAGTTTAAAGAAATTTTTATATCTAATGAAAAATTTAAAACAGATTTTTTAAAGCTCAGGCAAACGTGGTTATATATAACTTATTCGCTTCCGTTAATATATGATTTGGCAAATATAGACAAACCAGAAGAGAATAAAATTTATAATGTAAGCTTAGATTTGCCCGATACAAAGCTATATATCGAGATAGATCAGATAAAGCATCAAGATGGTGAACTTGATTATCTTATTATAGGAAGCGGGCCTGCAGGTAGTGTTATCTCCCATGAACTGACACGAAAAGTAAAGCGTGTCCTCTTAATTGATACGGGGCCGTTTATAAAGCCGCAGAGTCTTGTGACTGAAAGTATGTCTGAATTAATTGAGTCAAAAAATCAAAGGCGTGATACAACGGGTTCTATTATTATAAGAAATGGACAAGCTGTAGGTGGAGGCACGGTCGTTAATTTAGATTTAGCATTTTCCCCGTTATTGCCATCTGTGAAAAAAAGTTTACATACGTGGGATTTACCTGAAAATTTCTTTCACGATAAACAAGGAGATTGGCAAAAATTAGAAAATGCCTATCAGTGGGTGAAGGCTCATGTTAAGACAAGGCCTGTAGAAAAATCAGAAATTAATCTTAATAATGCTATTTTGAAAAATGGATCACCATATTCAAAAACTTATGATCTAAATGCTAGAAAAAAGGGGAACGTTAAGAAGATTTCTGCTACGGAGGCTTTTATTATTCCTGCTATGTATAAAGGTCTCAGTTTGCTATCTGGTGCAAAAGCAGAAAAAATTATGTTTGATAGTTCTGGCTTAGCAACAGGTGCAACTATAGCGTTTGTTCCATCTCTGACGGAGTCCTACGTAAGACAAAACTCAATATCAATAAAATCTGAAAAACAATATATAATTCATGCAAAAAAAGTCATTGTTTGTAGTGGTACGTTAGGATCGGCAGCACTATTGTTAAAGTCAAAAATAAAGAATGACAACATTGGAAAAGGCATCGTTATTCATCCATCAATTCCGTTAGCAGGCGAATTTAATTATAATGTTGATGTTCATCAAGGGTTACCGGCATCAGTCTATGCATCCTCAAAAAATGGAGAATACTTTTTTGAGTCTATGTCTGCCCTTCCATCTTATGTTGCGTTAATGCATCCTGGTTGTGGCAAAGATATATTACAAATAATTCGCAATTATAGAAAAATTGGTGGATTTGGTATTATGCTGATTGATACCCCGCATAAAAAGAATAGAGTTTTTTTAGCAAATAATAAGACAGAAGTAGAATATTCTTTAGATGAAGAAGATAAGAAACGCTTAAAAAGTGCCGTCAAAGATGGGGTGAAAATTTTATTTGAACAAGGTGCAACAGAAGTCTTTATTCCAGTTACAGAAAAAATATACTTGAATAAAAAACATAAAAGTTTCACTTCCTGTGCAGAAGCCGAAAAATCTATAGACTTGCTAACTTTTGACAATGGTTTTGGTTATTTGTCTACTGCACATATGCAATCAAGTAACAAGCTAGGTAATGATCCAGATACGAGTGTCGTATCTAGTAAGTTTAAGATTTGGAATAATGGAGTTGAAGTCGAAAATTTATATGTTTGTGACAGCAGTATTTTTCCAAAATCAGTTGGGGCAAATCCTATGCAATCGATTTATACAATAGCGAAACTTTTTTCAGACCAGTTAGGAAGTGCGCCCCATGTGAATTAGCACCATAATAGGGAGTTTTTAAAAACTGTTCATCAATCGGGCGCATTAATTTTTGATTGAGTGGACTTGCTCCACGGGGTTCATAATATATGCCCGATCTGTTGATGGATAACAGTTTGCACTGTTATACAACCGACAAATTATGGAAGTGCACCCCATGAGTTGGAGCATTAATGTGTTAAAATAAGAGAGTCTTTCGCATTTTATTTTCCTATTGAGACCTATGCAGCTTCAAAATATACTCCTCCGCCTGCCTACGATGATAAAGTCGGGCATAGCGGTTCTCATCAGGGGGCACCACCTGCATATACTCCTCCACCAACATCTCAATAAAACACTTGCGCACCCTGTGAAAATAAATTATATTGATGTATACATGGCGGGCGTAGCTCAGTTGGTTAGAGCGCGTGGTTGTGGTCCACGAGGTCGCGGGTTCGATTCCCGTCGCTCGCCCCATTTTTACAGTGTTATTTGAAATTGATTACATCGCTTAAACGTTTTTCCCCAGCCAACTTATATAAAACAGTTCAAGATGCTGCACATAAGCCAAAAGCTATGTGGATATGTTGTTTGATCTCCTTTTGTGAAAGTAGCTTTTTCCCAATACCACCAGATGTGATGATGATACCGATGATATTAGCGCACCGCGTTATAGCATTTCGCTTAGCTCTGTATGCCACAATATCATCCGTCTTAGGTGGATTCTTAGGGTATTATATTGGATACGCCCTGTTTGAAACTGTTGGGCAGTGGATCGTTGAAACCTACCACATGCAAAGTGCCCTTTTAAAATTTCAAGATGATTTTTCAAAATATGGTTTTTGGATTATCGCTTTAAAAGGATTAACACCAATTCCCTTTAAGTTGGTTACAATTGCCAGTGGAATAGCGCGCTTTAACCTATTAGAATTTACTATAGCTACAATTATTGCCCGTTCTTTTAGGTTTACGCTTTTATCATCACTGCTTTGGTGGCTTGGTCCAATTGCAAAACCATTTTTAGAAAAGCATATGAAATGGCTTATGGTTTTGACGATGACTGGAATTGTGTTAGGCTTTATAATAGTAAAGTATATTTACCATTAAAATATGTTGCGTCTTTATGAAGGTGTTATTTTTATTGCCTTTGCCTTACTGCTTAGCCTTGGATTAGGTTTTGCATATTTTTCACAGTATTACTTAAATGTTGATACGTGTGCCATGTGCTATACACAGCGCTATTTATTTATGGTTGCTATTTTGGTTTTATGTGCGACAGGTATTTTTTTTGATCGCTCACCCATCTTAAAATATTTATCCTTATTGGTACTGGCCACTAATTTGGCTTTTAGTGGTTTTCATGTTGGTGTTGAACAAAAATGGTGGAAGGGGCCAAGCACATGTGTCAGCAATACACAGCTTGATCTTAAAAATGCATCGCCAGAACAAGCCTTAGAACAATTAAAATCGCAGCTTTTTGAAAAAAAATTTGTTCCTTGTGACAAAGTTGGATGGCGTATTTTGGGTATACCCGCTACTATCTTGAATACACTGTTTTTACTTATGCTCTTTCTTTGCACCCTAAAGGTTATTGTTACATGTCACAAAAGACGCTCCCAAATCTTTTACAAGAAATGATTCGCGTGAACCAAGCCGGAGAGTTTGGTGCAAAACGTATTTATGAAGGCATGATAGAACATTCAAAGCCTGAAGACAAAGAACTTCTGAAAGAGATGTTAGATCAAGAGCTTGAACATCTCGCAACCTTCAACGATATTATGATCAAAAATAAAGTGCGTCCAACTTTTTTACAACCTTTATGGCACTTAGGTGGTTATGCCATGGGCGCTCTCACCGCTAAGATTCATCCCAAAGTGGCACACGCATGCACCATTGCGGTTGAAGAGGTTATTGAAAATCATTATTTAGAGCAGCTTAATGAATTAGAGTTCTATCCAGAGCATAATAATTTGAAAAAAATCATTCAGCAATTTCGGGATGAAGAACTTGAACATCGCGATACAGCACTCGATCAAGGTGGTGACGATCACCCGTTATCTCAACCTGTAAAATCTGTTGTAACTGGCATTACGAAAGTTGCTATCTTTTTATCTAAAAAAATATAAAATTTTCACTGAGAATATTTTTCTTGTTAACGACTTTATAACACATGGATCAATTCTTGAGAAATAAGAATTAGGTGAAACCTGTTTATTTTGCGCGAAATAACTCAACATCGCGCCTCAATGCTTCTAGAATTTTTGTGAGCCGGGCATAAATAATATCTATATGGGCTTCATGTTGTTTAGCATTAGCCAAAGCTTCTGGAACATCAGTCTCTATAAGGTTTGATATTGTTTCAGTTAGCTGACTGACGTCTAATTCATTACGATTAGTAATATTTTCTATGTCTTTCTTTTTGCCGCTAATGGCACCAAGCTCATCATATAGGGTTCCTAGGGCCACCTTAATGGCGGCTTCTGCGTCTTGTGCGTTGCTTGTACTTGTAACATCAAGCCCTGATAAACCTAGGTCTGATGCCGTTAAATCAGGTGTTGCAATTTTTAATAAGTCATCTGATTTATCGCCAAGTTGGAACTGTAGTTCAGTTGTTGTGTTGGTTAAAATATATGCACCATTCCATTCGATACGCGACATTAATTCATCAAAAGCGGTGATCTGACTTTGAAACACTGTATTGGTATGTCCTTTAGTTTCCGGTGAATGTAAATCATTCACTTCAGAGGCTGCCGTGCCAATAGCTTCTGTTAAAATTTGAATTCCTTCATGAATAGCCCTAATAATCAATTGTGTTGCCGAAGTGGCTTGAACACTCCTAACCGCTGTGCCTTTTGCAAATGCGATTGTATTTTTTGCGCTTTGCGCTTGTGCTGCAGCATTAGGAGACACATCTTCCAAAGATTTTTCACCTGTTACTAGGGCTGTTTCAGCACTTTGACTTTGACCCGATATATTTTTTAAGGTATTCAGTGTTGAACCCGCTATTGCGCTAAGTGTGCTAGTCATACAAAAACTTTTTTAGTATATAGTTCTATCTTATATTGAGAGGTATTAATTTTTCGTAAAGAATACCGTTAAAAATGTACTCCAGAAAATGTAGATACGTTTTATCAACCGATCAAAATTGAGTAGGCCGATCTATCGTTAGACCTGCCTCTCACACCACCGTACGTGCGATGTCGCATACGGTCGGTTTAAGTTTGTTTTGCATTTCCGATTTAGCGTCTTTGTGTCCTTTTGAATTGATTGACAGTCAAAGGCACCAGGCCTTCATGTGCGGATTTCTATCTTTAGAAACCAGTGTTGGACGTTTGTCTAATACTATAGGAAACATGATCTCCCGGGGTAAGATTCAA